>DASWGO010000292.1:0-30394 GCA_036393695.1 Thermoplasmata archaeon | reverse complement strand
TGAGCCCTTTCTTCGCATGCAGGCGCTTCATTAGCTCGACGACTTCCCGGGACGTCTCGGAGTCGAGGTTCCCGGTCGGCTCGTCCGCGAAGACGATGTCCGGTTCGTTGACGAGGGCGCGGGCGATGGCGACCCGCTGCTGTTGCCCTCCGGAGAGCTCCGCGGGTTTCTTCATCGCCACGTCGTCCAGCCCGACCGCGGCGAGGGCGTCGAGCGCTTTCTGCCGCGCTTCCTTCGGATCGTCCCCGCGGACGAGGAGGGGCAGCTCGACGTTCTCCACGCTCTTGAGGACGGGCAAGAGGTTGTAGTTCTGGAAGATGAAGCCCATCTTCATCGCGCGGAAATCGGTCTTGCCGTTGTCGCTCAAGGTCGAGAGGCGCTGGCCCGCGATCCACACTTCCCCGGACGTGAACTCGTCGATCCCGGAGAGGCAGTTCAAGAGGGTCGTCTTGCCGCAGCCGGACGGGCCCATCACGGCGACCATCTCCCCCTTGCGGACGTCGAGGTCGAGGCCGCGGAGCGCCTGGACGGCCCCGCCGCCGCTGTCGTACGTCTTCACGAGGCGACGCGCGACGACGATGCGGTCCTCGGCCCGCGGGGCCTTGGCCGGAGTCGCGGCGGGCGTGGGTACGGTGATGGATTCGGAAGACATCGGGGGCCGTGCTCCTGGGCCGACGGTCCGAGGAACCCGCGCTACATGAACGTTTTGGCGGATTCCTCCGGAGACCTTAGAGGCGGAACGTGGCCGCGAGCCGGGTCACCGTCCACAATCCGAATGCCACGAAGGCGACGAGGAAGCCGAGGAGGACGGTCGCCTGTGCGGCGTCCGCGAACACCCCGATCGCGCGAGCCGCGAGGACGACGCCTTGGGCCGCGAGGCCGCCGAGGATGCCGCCCAACGACACGAGGAAGAAAATCCCGAGGACCGCAAACGACAACGCGGACGGCTTCAGCTTGATGCGCGTGAGGAGCGCCGCGGCGACGAATCCACCGCCGATCGGAGACGCGATGGAGAGCGCGAGGCTGTCGATCGGGAGGCGGAGGGAATGGGTCGCCGCCAGGAGGGCGAGGAACGCGCCCGTCACCCCGAGGCCGATCAGCGCGAAGCTGAGCATGAGACCGCGGAAATACGCCCCGGGTCCCTGCGCCGAGGTCAGGACAATCCACATGTTCTCGCGCTCGTAGAACGCCCAGTTCATCGCGAGGATACCCAAGATGAACGTCAGCAACTGAGAGACCGCCACGACGCCGATCGGATTCGCCCCGCCGCGCCCGACGCCCGATGAAAGGATTCCGATGACGGCGAAGAGGGCGACGAAGAGGATGCTCCCGTCCCGCCAGATTCGGACGAGGTGGAGGCGCGTCATGAGGCTCGTGGCTCCGCCTCGCTCCGGCCGGAAGCGGACGCGGGTGGTCACTACACCGAGACGAGCGGTCATGTGCCGCTGGATTTCCATTCGCGAGCCCATGTCGACCTGGCCGAATCCCGCGGACATCGTCGGCCGCAAGCCGTGGACGATGTATGTCTTGCTGAGCGCGTACCACGCGGCCGCGATTCCGCCCGCATACGCCAGGGCGAGGAGGACATCGAGGATCGGCCACGGCGTGCCACGGAGGACCGCGAGACCGAGCGCCGCAAATGCGGTCGAGGGGAGCGGAAGATCCGCGAATCGGATCGGGAATGCGGGGTCGGCGAGAGAGGCGGACGGGACGAGGGAGAGGATGAGGAGGGCTGTGGTTACCAATCGGACCGGGCGTTTCGGGAACCGGACCCGCAGGATCACGAGGACCTGGGACGTCATCAAGACGAAGAACGTGTACACGATCAGGAGGGCGAAGAGCGGCAAGGCCGCGACGGCCGGTCGCCCCGTCGTGACGGCCATGCCGACCGCCGCGACGGCCGCCGAGAGGCCGCCGGCCCCGAGCAGACTGACGAGCTGGAAGAGCAGGTCCGCCACGAGGTACTCCCGCGGACGCACATCGGCGGTGAGGAAGAAGTCGAACTCCGACGCATGGGCGGTGACGCCGGCGCCGAGGGCGTACAGCAGGCCGAAGGACAGGAGGCCCGCCAGCGGAGCCGCCAGGACGTCAATCGCCGCGGTCGGGTCGGCGTCCCTCACGGTGCTCCCGAGGGTGACGCCGAAGGCGAAACCGGACGGCAGGAAGATCAGGATCAACGCGAGGTAGCCGAGCGGCCCGAACCGGCCCCGGAGGGCGGGCCCGAAGAAGAACCGGAGTTTGTAGGTGAACAGGGTGAAGGTCCGACCCAAGGCCTATCCTCTCCGGAACCAGCCCCGGCGTCGGGGGGTTTCGACGACCGGCGCGGCGGCTTCTTGCGTCAACCTCAGGAAGACGTCTTCGAGGCTCCCCTCTTCCCCGGTTTGCGCCTGGGCGCGGAGGGCCGCGAGGTCGCCGGTCGCCACGTTCCGCCCGTGGTTCACGATCGCCACGCGCCGGCAGAGGCGCTCGGCCGTGTCGAGCTGGTGGGTCGAGACGAGGACAGTGGCGCCGGCGTGGGCCATCGTCGCGAGGCGCTCCTTGAGCAGATGTTGTCCCGCCGGATCGATGCCGATCAGCGGCTCGTCGAGGACGAGGATCGAGGGCTCGTGGATGATCGCCGCCGCGAACGCGACTTTCGCCTTCATGCCCTTCGACAACGAGGCGATCGTCTCGTTAGCCTTCGGCGTCAGGTCGAGGACCTTCAGGAGTTCCGACGTCCGCGCAGCGAGCCGGTCCTTCGGGAGATTCCGGATCCGTCCGACGTACCCGAGGAACTCGGTCGGCGTCAGGTACTCGGGCAAGGTCGGGGCCTCCGGCATGTAGCCCAGCTCCGCCTTGTAGCCAACCGGATCCGCGAGGACATCGTGGCCTCGCACCCGCACGATCCCGTAGTCCGGCCGCAGCAACCCGACGAGGATCTTTAGCGTCGTCGTCTTGCCGGCGCCGTTCGGGCCGATGAGGCCGAGGATTTCGCTCGGGTACGCCTCGAGGGAGAGGCCTTGGAGGGCCGGCTGGCCGTCGTACGATTTCCAGAGCTGCTGCAACTCGATCGCGGGCAACGGCATGCGAATCGTCGACGAGACACGTCCGCGACATTTGAAGGGTGGGGTGGAGTTCCGTCGTCCGGCGAGACCCGCGGCCCAGCTCGAACGGCAGCGGCTCGAGGTGGGAGGGCCTCACACGACTTTCTTTCCTAACAGCGCGCGGAGCCGCCCCGCCTTCGCGGTCATCCCCTCGCGATCGTAGAACACGACAGCCTCCGCGAGGTCTTCGCGCCAGCGGTCCTCATCGTGAATCGCTCGTCGGAGCTGGGCTTGCGCCTCCCATGCGGCCGCGACGCCGCCCCAGTCCTCCGCCGCGCCGAGGACGTCCTGGGCCTTCGTGAAGGTGACGAACGCGAGGTCGAGCCGCCCCGTCTTCCCGTAGAGGCTGGCCAGGTTCAGGAACGCCCAGCCGCGGCCCTGGAGGTGCGCCCGGTTGTCCTTCCGATGGAACCGCTCGAGGGCGTCGAGCAGGAACGCCTCCGCGCGCTTCGGATCGTCCCGGTTCGCGGCGAAGACGCCGGCCGCAAGGAGCGCCTGGCCAAGGAGCCCCGGCTCGCCGGATGCCTTCGCCTCGTGCAATCCCGCATCGAGGGCCGTGCGCGCGTCGTCCCACCGGCGAAGTTCCATCAGCGCGTTCCCTTGCCGCAGGAGGGCGAGTGCCCGCATGGCCGGATCGGAGGAGGTCCGGGCGAGTTCCGCATAGAGGTCCGCCGCCTCCGCCCATCGAAGGGATCGCTCTTTCTCGACGCCGTCATGGAGCGCGGCCTGGAACGCCTGGAGGTCCATCGCAGGCCAGACAACCGGACCGAGGCCTTTTGCCCTTTGCGTCCTGAGCCGCTCTAGTCCGGCCGCGCGAGTCCCTCGACCGCCGCGACGATGCGTTCGACCTCTGCCGGACCGACGCCCGGGTGGACGGGGAGCTCGAACAGACCCGGGATGACGTCCTCGGCCACGGGACATCGACCGCGGATCTTCAGATCCCGCAGGGCCTTCTGTTTGTAGAGCGGCATCGGATACGACGGCCGGCAGCCGATTCCGTCCTCGGTGAGATCCTGGACGATCTCGTCCCGGGACCGCGGGAACGGCTCCTCCCGCCGGACGATGTATTGGTAGTACGAATGGACCATCCAATTGCCTTCGGACGGCGGGACGAGGCCCTCAATGCCGTCGAGGCCCTTGGACAGCGCCCGCGCGTTCGCCCGCCGCTGCTTCACCCAGCCGTCGAGCTTCGCGAGCTGCGCGAGGCCGATTGCGGCCGCGATTTCCGTCATCCGATAATTGAAACCGACGAGGACGTGCTCGTACTTCATGGGCTGGCCGTGATGCCGGAGGAGGCGGGCTCTCTCCGCGATGCGGTCGTCGTCGGTGACGATCATGCCGCCTTCGCCCGTCGTCATGTTCTTCGTGGCGTAGAACGAGAAGCACGCGGTGTCGCCGAGGTTGCCGGCCTTCTTGCCGTGGTACTCCGCGCCGGCGGCCTGGGCGGCATCCTCGATGACGGGGATGCCGCGGTCCCGGGCGGCGGCGAGGATCGGGTCCATCTCGGCGGTTTGGCCGTACAGATGGACGGGCATGACCGCTGCGGTCTTGCGCGTGATGACGGGAGCGACCTTCGCGGGGTCCATGTTGTAGGACGACCGATCGATGTCGACGAAGACCGGCTTCGCGCCGCACAAGAGGACCGTCGACGCGGTCGCGAAGAACGTCAGGGGCGGGATGACGACCTCCTGCCCCGAACCGATGCCGTGCGCGAGCAGGGCGACATGGAGAGCCGCGGTGCCGTTCGTGACGGCGATCGCATGCTTCCGGCCGAGGTCCTTGGCGAAGGCCTTCTCGAACGCCTCCACCTTCGGGCCTTGGGCGAGCATCCCGGACGCGAGGACCTCACGCACCGCCGCGAGTTCCTCTTCGCCGAGGATCGGGCGAGCGATCGGGATCATTGAGCGCGCAACCGGCTCCGGAGTATGAAGGTTCGCTGGTCACTTGCGCCGCCGCGAACGACGACCCCCGGCCCTCGGCTTCAGCTCGGGGAATCGTTTGCCGTCGTGGGCGCATCGCATGTTGCGATCCAGCGGTCGCCCGCATTCGCACACCCATCCGATAAGTCTCGCAGGGACTCCGGCGACCAGGCCATGCGGCGGGACATCCTTGGTAACGACCGCACCGGCGGCAATCATCGCGTTCCGTCCGATCGTGACGCCGCACAGAATCGTCGCATTCGCCCCGACTGAAGCGCCATCATTGACTTTGGTTGGAACAACCTCCCAGTCCGGACTAACCGCCCTTGGATACATGTCGTTCGTGAAACATGCGTGGGGTCCGATGAAGACACGTTCTCCGATCACGACGCCCCGGTAAATAGTAGCGAAGTTCTGAACTTTGCATTCGTTGCCAAGGACGACCCCTGCATCGATGTACACATCTTTGCCGATTCGGCAACCACGCCCAACCTTTGCCCCCTCGCGGATCTGCGCCCAGTGCCACACCGCAGTACCGGAGCCGATCGAGGCCTCGGGGGAGACTTCGGCGGTGGGGTGTATCTGTGGGCTTGCCATGCCGGGAGGATGTCCGACGCGACTCATCTACGTTCTCTACGGGTCGATTTGCCGAACGATTGGCCGGCCGTTAGTACATCAGGCCGACGAGAAAACCAACGACGTACGCGGTTACCCCGATCAGAGAAATGACGATGAAGGCGTCCTTCGGTTCGAGCCGGAACGCTGGAATGTTCGCTGTTCGAATCTTCTCCGCGTGCATCTGGACCGATTGGTTACGAACGGGACTTAAGTACCTTTCCCGGTCGCTATCGCACGTGATAGGCCTGAGCAACCTCTGTCACGGCATTTTCACGTTACAGAATATCAGGTACCGGGTAGAAATAGAACCGGCTTGGATGCGCTGGTGAGCAGTCGGTATGGACCTCTGGCTCTTCGCAGTCTCGATGGCAGCCGCCGGCCTCTCGACGCTGGGGTTCGTGCCCTGGCTCATCCGGAGTCTTCAGACCAGTACGCTTGTGGGGAAGGACCTAAACAAACCAAGTCACCCGACTGTCCCTGAGATGGGTGGCGTGGCGGTCATCTTAGGCTTCTATGTCGGTGTCGCCGTGATCACCGTTCTGGCGCCTGACCAGGCGCTCTCCGGGTTCAGCAAATTCTATTTTGCGGCTTTGAGCGCTGCGCTGGGAGCTGGGGTCGTTGGGCTGGTTGACGACATGTTCCATCTTCGGCAGCATACCAAAGCTCTGTTGCCGTTCATCTTGGCCTTGCCTCTTGGCGCCGCGGTGTTCACCTCGGGCGATGTCTATCTTCTAGGGTTGAACATCGGGATCTTCATGGTCCTCGCGGTCCCCATCGGGGTCACTAGCGCGGCGAACGCAGCGAACATGCTCGAGGGATTCAATGGCTTGGGTGCGGGACTCATGACCATCATCACAACGTCCCTCATTCTCCTATCAATTATTCAAGGGTCAACCACGGGGCTGTTCATCCTCTTCCCTCTACTCGGAGCTCTACTCGCGTTTCTTTGGTTCAATCGGTTTCCCGCGAGGGTCTTTCCCGGAGACTCGATGACCCTGTTCTCAGGAGCTGCAATCGCGTGTGCCGCAATTATCTCCTCGCCGCCTCTGAAGCTTCAGGGAGCTCTGCTTTTCGCCCCCATGATTGTCGAGTTCGCACTCAAGTCACGGGGCCGATTCCAGAGCGAGAACTACGGTCAGGTGGGAGCGGATGGTCGTCTCACGTGGGATGGTCCAGTCGAGTCCTTATCACATGCCATCATGCGTTGGCGCCGGCCCACTGAGAATGAACTCGTGATGATTCTGCTGGGAGCAGAGAGCGTGGTCGCCGCGTTGGTCCTCCTGCTGGCTTGGGTCGGAGTGGTTTGAACCTGTGTCACCAGTTATTCGCGCCTGTCATGTCGTGTACGGACGATATCCGTCTGATCCGAGGGTTCGAAAGGAAGCAAGGACCCTCGTTCGGGCGGGCGTCATGATTCATGTCGTTTGTGCGCGGGCGGCCGAGGAGCGTGATCGCGATGTCGATGACGCTGTCATCGTTCACCGTCTCCCGCTCGAGGTCCAGAGGGGCGGCAAAGCTCGCTATCTGTACCAATACGCCTTATTTTCCCTGCTGACCTTGGTCGCGCTTTTCTTTCTCCAGTTGAAGCACCGATTTCACATCGTCCACATTCACTCACTCCCCGATTTCCTGATTTTCTCCGCGATTCCGGCCAAGGTGCTCGGGGCGAAACTAGTTTTGGACCTCCACGAGTCCATGCCTGAGTTGGCTGCAGCCCGATTTCCTGCGGAGTCGAATCTCGGCCTCCTTTCGTTGGCGGTGGTCGCCCAGCGCCTCAGCTGCATGATCTCAGATCGCGTCATCACCGTGAACTCGCAGATAGCGGAAATCGTCTCGGCCCGTACGGGGGGTTCGCAAAAACCTGTTGTGGTTGAGAACTCGCCCGATTGGAACTACACGCTCCGAGTTAGCGCAGACGCAGAGCCCCCTCTGCTCGCAATCGCGTGTGGTCTGAATCCCGAGCGGGATTTGGAGCTCGTCATCAGAACCGCAAGTGCGGTTCTCGCCTCTCGACCGATTGAGGTTCGGATTGTGGGTTCCGGCGACAAGACTTACGTGGCCAAATTGAGAGCGATGGCGAGAGACCTAGCCGCGGAGAATCATATCCGGATTGAGGATGCGATTCCCCCTTCCGAGGTCTTGGAGTTCTTGTCCAAATCAACGTTCGGTGTCGTCTCTTACCAGCGAAATCCGCTCACCGAGCTCGCGACTCCGAACAAAGCGTACGAGTATGCGTTTCTCGGAAAACCGATGGTAGTCGCCGATCTGCCGTCCCTCCGACGGCTCTTGGACGACTCAGTCCTGTATTATGAGCCCGGCGACTCCAAAGAGTTGATGCACGCAATTCTCAGGATTTTGGACGATCCCCCCCTGCGAAAGAGACTTGGATTTCGCGCTAGTGAGGTTGCAGGACAACACTCCTGGGCGAAGATGGGCGAACGCTTGCTCTCGGAATACCGATCGGTCTCGGGGTTGCAAAGTGCGACCATGGCGGGGGCCTAATGGCGACGACGCATACCTTGGAGTTCCTTCGGGAGCTTGGACGTAACCAATTCCTAGCTCGCTGCCGAAGGAGCCTGCCACCGGATGGATTCAATGCCCTGCTGCCCAGGATCGACAAGACAATTATCACGAGAGAAGGCGGAACCGGGCCCGCATCCCGGGCGGGGGCAAAGAGCTTCGCGTTTCCGATTATGGCCCCCTTTTCGCCAACCTCCGGGACCCCCATCCTGCAAGCGAGTGTCGGCGGATTGGAATATGTGATCGCCGCGCGTGCCGGCGACGCCCTCACTTTCGGATTCGATCTGTGGCTCAGTATTGGGATGCTGCTCGTGGACTCGCCCGTAGGTCGGCACGTCCTCCGGGCGGATGACCTGTCGACTCCGGTTGTGGATCGTTTGGAAAACATCGTGCTCCAGGAGCTCGCGCAGGAGTATGGACCGCTAGGGAGTCCTTGGCCCGGAGGTTCGTCCTTCGCGGTTGCTCTTAGTCACGATGTGGATCGGATCAAAAAGACATTCCAGAGATTCACTCACCCTCCGCGGGAGATTCGCCAAGGCCGTCTCCACCGTGCCGTCGACATCGCGACGAGCCGGAACCCTGATGCATATTGGCGATTCGACGACATCTTACGCTTGGAGCGTGGGCTAGACGCGAGATCCACGTTCTTTTTCTTGCATGAGGCGCCCGGCGATGAAAAGATCTCGTTGCGAGGCCGCCTGTTGCTTTCCGGTGCGTGTCGATTGGACAACCCGCAGGTCCAGGAAGCGATCCGAGAGATTGCAAACGCGGGATGGGGCATTGGTTTGCATAGTAGCTCATTCGCGAGGGGTAACCAAGCACGATTGCGTGACGAGAAGGCCATTCTGGAACGAATCGCCGGCCGAGCAGTGCGAGGCGTCCGGCAGCACTACTTGTCACCCGACATCCCTTCACTTTGGCACCCACAGATCGAATCCGGCTTTAGTTTCGATTCGACAATGGGCTATTCTGATCGTCTAGGCTTTCGCGCCGGAACATGCTTCCCCTATTGCGTGAATCCCGCCTCCGCATTTCTCGAGATTCCGTTCCAAATCATGGACGGAGCCATTGATACCCCGAATAGAGCCTCAGAAGATCTCTGCTTCCGTTTGCTCCGTGCGGTTGAGTCGGTCGGTGGCCTGCTGGTCCTGCTTTGGCACCAGCGATTTTTCAACGACTCCGAATTCCCCGGTTTCACGGGACTTTACGAACGTCTCATTAAGGAGGCGAGGAACCGTGGCGCTTGGGTTGGTTCGCTCGAAGAGGTTGAGCGCCACTGGTTGGGGGCTGCGGCATGAAACTTGAAATCCGTGATAGCGTTTCTTCTTCCGACTGGCAGCGTCTTGTCGATAGAGCTGAGACGTCAACCGCCTTCCATCAACTAGAATGGCTCAACGCGGCTGCGGCTGCCTCCGACCTCGAGGCAATCAAGCTTATCGTGGAGTCGGATGGCGAGGAACTCGTCGGGTTGCCCCTGTTCAAGAAGCAGGTCGGACTCGTCCGAGGAGTCTTGTCGCCCCCTCCGGCTTTGGGAATCGAGTATCTTGGTCCCCTCGTTCACCGAGGGCCACTCGGTACCGCCGGCGACGAGCGCGAATATCTGAGGGTTCTTCAAACCCTCTTGACTTGGATCAATCAACGATTTCGGCCGTCGATTGTGTATTTCCGAATGGTTCCGGGAATCAAAGACGCCCGCCCGTTCCGCTGGAGTGGCTATGCAGTCGAGCCGCTGTATACGTATGTCGTTGATGTGCCACGAACTCCAGAAATCGGACTCCAGTCCTTCGATCGGAGCCTACGGAGCGACATCACCCGCACCGCGAATCGGGTCTCGGTTCGTCCAGGGGGTGCGGACCTTCTCGCATCGATTCGCTCTTTCGTGGGCGCTGCACACAAGGCGCACGGTTCTCGATTGTCGCTCCCTCTGTCCTATCTCGATGAACTCTATTCCAAGCTGGGCCCAAACCAATTCCAGCCCATCGGAGCTTACACCGCCGCCGGGCTCGAGGCTGCGGCCGTGGTTCTCTTTCACCGCGACAGGGCCACCTACTGGCAGGGAGCCGTTGTCCCCCATCACTCGCAGCTCCCCCTCACGAGCCATCTGGTATGGTCATCCATTTTGCTCGCCGCAGAACGTGGGTGCCGACAGCTCGAAATTGCAGGGGCGAACACGCCCCGATTGGTCGAATTCAAGTCAAAATTCGGACCTCGATTAGAATCGTACTTTGAAGCGTCAAGGGCCACCGTCGGAGGGCGCGTGGCTCTCTCGGCGCTTCGAAGGTTCCGGGGGAGGTAATCGAACGCATGTCATGATCCCGATTGCAGGTGATCCTCGTTCCCCTCGCCCTAGTGGCATTATCAGCTATGTGCGGGGGCTGGGGAGCTACCTCGCCCACCAGGGCATCTCCACCGAGTACTTGGCAACCGGTTCTGCTCACCGTGAGGGCCTGCTCAGCTACACCTCTATTTTGCCTCACGCTAGGGGCGAGGTCGCATTCTGTCGGAAACTTGAGAAGCATTTGGGCCGCACTCAGTTTCGACGCGACACGGTCATCGTAGCGAACTCGGAACTCTACGCGTGGGCATTCCGGAAAACGTGCACGCCGGCAATCGTGCTCGTTGCACACGGACCGACGTATCCGACTCTGCGTTCAAGACGTCCGATTGCCGCCATGACATTTCGGAAGCTAGTGGAGCCTGCTGCAATAAATTTGGTCCGCGTGCTCGTCGCGATTGACGATGAGACCGCGACATATTTCAAGCGAAATTATCCGCAAGCCATAGTTCGAAAAATCCCGCTGGCGATCGATCTCACCATGTTCGCGCCGATCAACCACGAACTCGCAAAGAAGCGGCTCGGTCTCTCCGGTCGGGCGGTGCTCCTCTTCGTGGGCCGCCTCGCTGCGGAGAAGGATCCAGAGTTGGCAATCGATGTTTACGACGCGCTCCAGGAATGTAGACCGAACACGACGCTGATCGTCGCGGGTGGTGGTCCATTGGAGTCACGAGTCCGCAGGAACGTGGCCTCTCGAAGGAGGAGTGCGGACATCCGCCTCATCGGCGCCGTTCGCCGCGAGGAGCTGCCGCTTCTCTACAGCGCGGCCGACGCCTTGCTGGTAACATCTGAAGTTGAGCAGTCGCCATCGGTCGTTTGGGAAGCGCTCTCGTGTGGGACTCCCGTCATTGCGACGGCTTCGGGGGAGCTTCCGTTGGTATTGAGTGAGCCGACCCTCGGGAGAACGGTTCCTCACTCGCGTGAGGCGCTCGTGTCTATTCTTCTTCGACACTTCCCGGAGAACGACCTCGAAAGAGCTAAATATGAACTGCTTCGTCGGCACGAGGCCGCCCGCCGGTCCTGGGACCAAATCGGCCCAGAGTTCGTCAAGGTACTCCATGAAACCCTCGCGTCGGTCTAGTCTTACCGCGCTTCTCTCAATCTGTGCTCTCAATGTCCTCCTCCGGTTCCCACGCACAGAGCACGAGGTAGGAGTCGACAGTTTCGTGTGGCACGGAATGGTGACGTCGCTCGCTAGGACGCACTTTGCTCTTTGGATTCTAAATCCCCTTTCTTACTTCGGGCTGTATCCGCTCAGTCAGCCAAGTGGTTCCGTGTTCTTCCTGGGTGGGCTCAGCGAGGTCGCCGGGATTCCGGTCGAGGCATCGATCATTGTCGCGGACATTGGGATTGCGCTTGTTGGCGCTTTGGGCGGGTTCCTCCTGGCTCGGGAGTTCAGCCGGCGGGACAGTTTCGCACTGCTTCTGTCGTTCGTAATGTCTACGACGCCGGAATTTGTGGGCTCACTTCTATGGCAGGTCCCCACGCGCATCGCATTCACTTCCTTGATCCCGATTCTGTTGTGGGCCATCATTCGGCTGAGCCGGAGTTCTCCCTTTCGTAATGGGGGCGTCGTCGTGCTCGTGCTTGCTTTGATGATGAGCTTCCACCGACTTGCGATTCTCATGGCGCTCGTCGCATTAGCGTCGCTCGCAGCTCTAATCGTTGCAGTTGCCATGCGAGCCTTGAGAATCCAATTCCCATCGCTGCTTCTCAAACCCATGATTTTTCGAAACACCTCATGGTTCGCTCTTCTCGGGATACTCTTGCTTTCGGTTGTCATGATCTCTTCGACCAATGTGCTTCAAGAATACAGCTCAGGGGTCGTGGCGACCGGAGATTCGTTCCAAGTTAGACTTTTGAACCTCTTTGTGAGCCTGGCGCGCAGTGGAGGAATGTTGCTCCCACTCGTGTTCCTCGGGGTCGTTGTCCTCGTCCGGCGTCGTGCAAAGGGATTCGCCGAATCGTTCGTAGTCCTCTCTCTGATTGCATTTCTGCCTACCCTTTTTCTACGGCAATATACGGGATTTTACACAATCCCGATCACGTCGCTGTTCATTGTGGTAGGCCTTGACAAGTTGCTTAGCAAGGTGAAATCTCATCGCGGAACGTCTGCACTGGTTGCCGCCATTGCGGCCTTTTCGCTTGTTTCAGGACAAGCAATTGTTTCTTATGATCTATCTCAAGACTCCTCGATGACGTTCAATGAGTACAGCTTGGGCCTCTATTCCCAAACAACTGGACCTGGAACCTGGCTGTTTACGGATGGTCTCCAAGGAGCGAGAATCGCATCGGTCCAGGGGCGTCCCTACCTCCCGGTTGGCGGAGCAACGACTGCGTTTCAGGGGCCAGAGCTCTTGATCTTTGGGTACCTCGACCCTGCGCATCTCGTGATCCACCCTCTTCGGCCCGGGGATCTCACGATCGAATCCGACTCCCCCTTCTTACTGGAAGGAGTGCAGGCCGAGGCGGACTGGGCGACTATGCTTATGTCCCCAGCGGATTCCATCCCCGCGAACCTCGCCCATGTCTATGATCCTCGTTATCTCGTGACGACGGCCCAGCACCCTTATGAGTACTATGCGTACGGCCGGCTCTACCCCTCGGACCTCGCTGTCTCTGCGAAGGCGACTCGGTATGCCATTTACAGTGATAGGGACGTGACCCTGTGGCTTCTGGGCTAGATCCTTCCTTCGAGTTGCCGTCGGGCTGCGAGCTGCGGCAAGGGGAGAAGCATGAGGATCATCTTGGTCCCGAACTTCCAGGTTGAGTATTCGATTCAGCTTGCGAACGCGCTCGCGGTCGGGGCGGGTGTGTCGTTCCCATGCTGGGACGTGCTCGCTCCTCAAATCATGCCGCTTCTCGACGACAGGGTCGGCTTGCTCGCGTTGGGGACGCCGGGGCGGTCTTCCGGGCAGCGTCTCTGGAACGAGATCCATCTTCTTCGGACCATCTCTTCGAAAGGGTGCGACGTGGTTCACTTTCAGAACGCATATTCCTGGCGGGCTCCCTTCGTCCATCGCTTGAGGCACCCGTACGTGTTGACTGTTCACGATCCCTTCCCTCACGAGGGATCCCCGGATCCTTGGTCGTTCCCGGCGCTCTCAATCTTTGCGGCGAGAGCCGGTGCGATTGTCGTCCACGGTCGGACGCAGAGAGACATGCTGATGCGCCGTTTTCGCCTAGGACTCGAGAAGATTCATGTTATCCCCCACGGCGAGTTTTCGTTCTACCGCAGGTTCGCCGCCGTTCCGGATGCTGACGGGAGGACCTTCCTGTTTCTTGGCCGAATTACCCGATACAAGGGGTTGGAGCACTTCCTCGCATCGATTCCTCTCGTTCGGGAACGCGTGCAGAAGCCGCGCTTCCGAATCGTGGGCGAGGGGGATCTGAGCCCCTATGCTCGATTAATTGATCGAATCGGGGGTGTTGAGATTGTGAACCGGTTTGTGAGCCCGGCTGAGCTTGTTGAGGAAGTTGGGAAAGCAGCCGCGGTCGTGCTCCCATACACCGAAGCCTCTCAAAGCGGAATCGCAATCGCCGCGCAATCGCTTGGGCGACCAGTGGTTGTTACAGATGTGGGTGGGCTTGCCGAAGACGTCCTTGACATGGAGACCGGGGTTGTGGTCCGGCGTGCCGACTTCGATCAAATCGCAGATGGCATCGCCGACGCGCTGATATTCCTGGCCGAAAATCCCGAGTCCCGCCTATCGATGGGGCGGAAGGCTGCGCAGTGGATGGCGGAGAGTCGCTCTTGGCCCTCTATCGCCCAACAGACGATGCGGCTGTACGAGGCGCTCACATGAAGGTCGCGATGGTGACTAACTTTTTCCCTCCGCGGGTAATCGGTGGTGCCGAGCTTTTTGCGTACGATTTGTGCGTGGAGCTTGCCCGACGAGGCCTATCCGTCGAAGTTTTTACAAGCGGTCACGGCAGGACACGCGTGGAACGCCGTGATGGTATTACGATTCATTTCTTCCGATCCGAACCACCGTTTCCGAAATTGACGTCTGATTTGTTCGGGTACAACTTCAACCCGTTCGCAAAGGCAATGACACGCGAACTGGAACGCGGGGCGCATGACGTCATCCACCTGCACAACATCAACTCAACAATAATGATGTACCCGCTTCTACTCTCGCTACGCTCACCAGTCGTATGTCACGTCCACGACCACTGGCCAGTCTGCTATCGCGGGATTCTATACGACCCGTCGAAGAATCAAGCCTGTTCGCGGATCCAACCGTCCTGCTGCTTCGACCCAGGCCACCGATTAGTCGGCTCGGTGAATCTCACGCTTCGTGCAAAGCTGATCTCGCGTTTCGAGTCGTCGGTTACGACCTTTGTGTCGCCGAGCAACTACATGAAGGACGCGCTTCTGAGTCGAGGCTTCTCGACCAACTCGAAAATTGAGGTGATTCCGCTTGGAATTGACATGGGCAATATTCCTCACCCTCCAGAGAGGAGAACCCACCGATTCGTTTGGGCGGGCCGCATGGTCTACTACAAGAATCCGAGATTTGTCCTGGACCTCGCCTCTCGGAACTCAATACCGACTACCGCGGAGTTTGCGTTTGTCGGCGGCGGACCCGAGTTGATGGCGCTTCGGTCAACACACGAGCGTGCACCAAATCCGCGCGTCGACTTCCTGGGCCAGCGGTCGAGAACCGAGACGATCCGAGCGATTTCAGAAGCGCGTGCTCTCCTTGTCCCCTCTCTAATTCCCGAAAATTCTCCATTGGTGGTGCATGAGGCGCTTTCCACTGGCACACCGGTCCTTTGCACCCCAATGGGTGGTACCGCTGAGCTGGTGCAACGGTCTGGCGCAGGCGGAACCATACCGTTGAACCGAATCGATCTCTGGGATGAGTGGCTCCGAAAACTCACGGACGAAGAGAGCTTTCTCAAGTTGTCATTAGTAGCATCGGACTTTGCCAGGAGACATCTAAAAATTGAAGACTCAGGGAAAGCGATGAGCGCGCTTTACGATCGGTTGGTCTCCAAGTGACTCCGAAGCCCTTGAAAGGAGAGTAGCTGTGCGAATTCTATTCTTGGCCTCAGACGTCAACCTGGACGAACAGGACGGCCAATCAGTTCACACTCTCTCTATCTGTAGCGCGTTCGCGTCGCTCGGTCACCACGTGCTTCTATTGGTTTCGGGAGGTTCCGTCTCGAGCTTGCAGTCTGGACTCGAGGTCGCTGCTATTCGAAACTTAGGAAGGGGCGCCAGAATGGACGTTCAGCGGATTTCGACGCGCTTCCATCCCGAAATAGTGTATGAACGGCGCTCGAGCCCAAAGCTCGGTTTCTATGTCTCCCGGCGAATGGGCATTCCTCTTTTTCTTGAGATCAACGGTTTGGTGTCGGAAGAATCGGAGTCAGGGTCCATACGACCTCGATGGCCACGAAGGATGCTTCGACGCTATCTCTTGCGCCGATGCAAGAAGATATTTGTTCCTGCTCTCGGACTGGCGAGGGCAATCGCCACGGAGACCGGACTCGATCTAGGCCGATTCGTAGCGGTACCTAATGGTGTAGACCTATCTATTTTCAAGCCGCTTGACGTACGTGAAGCACGCCGATCGCTATCCTGGCCCGAGACCGGTTGGATTGTCACTTTCGTTGGAAAGCTCGTTCCATGGCAGGGGTTGGAAACTCTCTTGGACGCGGCGGGTCTTCTGGGGAATCGCGGGTTGTTATGGGTCCTGGTCGGGGACGGCCCCCTGCGCGATTCAATCCGACGTGGGATCGAAGCGCGAGGATTGATCGGCACAGTCCGCATGGCAGGTCCGCTCGATCACTCCCAGGTCCCTCTTGCCATCGCTGCGAGCGATATTTGCGTCGCCCCTTTCTCGCGCGGGCGAAACGAGTTGATTGAAATTTCGCCGCTCAAGATTTTCGAATACATGGCCATGGCACGTCCGGTGATAGCGAGTAACGTGCCGGGAGTCCCGGACCTTGTTCAAGAGGCTGGCCTTGTCATTGAAGCCGACAATGCTCAAACGCTCGCCAGTGCAGTTGAAGTGCTTCTTGCGGACTCAGAGAAACGCGAGCAAATGAGCCGAATTGGTCTTGAGTACGCGAGATTGGCCTCATGGGAATCGCGGGCGAAAGCGATTCTCGAAACCATTAGCCGCGCCATGTCCAAGCCCCAGGGGATTTCATGAGGGAATTCCGGAAGAACCGAACATCGCGGCTCCTAGTGTTCGCCGGCAGAGCTTTCTGCCTCGGGGACCCAAACATCCGAGCGAGGCTACGATCGCTGCATTGCCGCCGAGTCCTTCAGCGGTCCTACCCCAAGCGGATTCTGGACGCAGGCTGTGGGAGGTCAGGGGAACTAGGCTGGTTAGGGGGCATCGCGCCGATTGCATTCCCCCTCAGCCTTCAGTTTCCTGAGGCGCTGGTCGTCGGACTCGACCAATATGAAGAGATCACAGACCACAATCGGGGCTGTGCCGCGAAGGGACGTTTACGAAATATGGTTTTCGAGACCGGCACGATCCAAGCGGCACGGAAATATGGGACCTTTGATCTCGTCGTCTTTTCGGACATAGCGCGCGATGCTCGGCAAGACAGCAAGGTGATCGAAGAGGTGGCTTCTTTGGTAGCCCGAGCCGGCGTCCTGCTAATCATCTGTCCAGCAACCTGGCGAGCGGTTTGGGCGGATGGACTCACTTGGCTTCCTGTCGAGACAGGGTTCCTCCCTGAGCGCATCTCCGGGATGCTGCAAGGCTTCGGATTCAGGGTTCGCCATGTCTTCCCCATTCTGCGCAGATGGGGAGCTTCGGCGGCATTATGCTCCGAGAGGCTTTCGAGCGTTGCCTTCCCATTGGCGGTGCTCCTCTTTCCGGTTCTCATGACCGTTGCCTTGCTCGACATGCACGTTAGCCGGGCCAAGGGCGAGTCTCTAATGGTCGTCGCCGCGAGACCCATGGGATGAAAGATGGCGAGACAACTGCAGATTGCTCTAACCGGGGATATCGACGATGGCTTGGAGGACATCGCGTCGTGCCTCCGCCCACTCTGCGAAACGCTCAATAGCTGTAGCGTGCCGATGTCCATCCCTGTGGTAGCGCAAGCACTCGAAAGCAGTCCCCACAAGATGAGTTTCCTCGCAGAGCAGGGCATTGAGATCGCTGGTCACGGAGACGTTCACGAACCCTTCGTCGGACCGGTAGAAGTGCAACGCGCCAGGTTGAAGGCCATGAGAGTTGCCTTTGAGAAGACCCTTGGTATGAGCCCAATAGGCTTTCGGGCTCCATACTTAGCTCATGACCAAAACCTCTACTCTGCCCTCTCGCTCGAAGGATTCACGTATGATAGCAGCAGGACATCGCACGACTTCTGGCTCCGGACCTGGAACCTTTTTTCCCGGCGACGCACCTCCTTTCGTGATACATTTCTAACGTATCCCCGGACACTCATCCGCGAGGTGTCAGGCCGTGCGTCTGCCCACCCCTATCCAGTCGCGCCCCGGGTTGTCGAATTACCCGTTTTCGAGCTCGACGACTGGTTCTTTTTCGAGTATGCCAAAGGGCCAAAGCTCGATAATTCTGAGTTGGACATTGTGACCGACACTTGGATGAAAGCTGCTCGACATCTAAACGGCAGAGATCGACTTCTCGTGATCCAAGCTCATCCGAAACGAATTTCCCCCACTCGTCTTCGCGTCCTGGAGGAGTTCGTTGCCCAAGCAAAGAGGGAGGGCTACAAATTCGCTACCCTCGGGGAGTTAGCGCAATACTACGAACGCCTAGCGGTGTGATTCATGGAGAGGCAAGATTATCCTAGATCTGGGCAGTCCACGCTCGGCACATTGGCAGGATAGGGAGGTCCGCACGACCCATGAGTTATCGCCGTTCATTGGTGCGCGGCCTCGGATGGCTTGGTTCCTTGCAGGCGCTCTCCGCAGGGGTTTCGCAAGTCGCAGGCATAGCTCTCGCGACATTGCTCGGACCGAGCGATTTTGGTCTCTTCGGCTTGGCAATGATCGCGATTGCTCTCGTTGCAATACCCGGGGATCTTGGCTTGACGGTCGAAGTGATACGTCGAGACGAAGTCGAAAACATCCTCCCGACAGCGATTAGACTGCGCTGGTTGATCGCGCTCTTTCTGACCGGATTCGCGTTGATCATCGCTAGCGCGTTCGCATTTCTGTTTTCGATGCCATCCTTTCTCTGGCTCGTTGCGGCGCTAAGCACAATCTTTCCGGCAGCCGCATTCTCATTCGGATCTCGTGCAGCACTCACCCGAGCTCTTAACTTCAGGTCTCTCGCCGTCGCGGATACCGCTGGCCGGTTGATTGGGCCCGTGAGCGCCGTTTGCTTCGCGGTGATTGGATTTGGCTTCTGGAGCCTAGCCTTGGGCTTGCTCGTTTCTACTTGGACCTCCGCCTTTTCCGTCTGCTTGATAATGCGTGTCAAGACCAAGAAGGAGTTTCGGTTGGATATCGCCAAAGCCCTTGTCTCCTCGGGGAAGTTTGTCTCAATCGCGACGGTTTTCGGATTTCTGCTTGTGACCGCGGACAATGCGGCGGTAGCAGGCGCGTTCGGGATTGCCGCCCTCGGCATCTATTCATTCTCGTATTCGCTCGCGGTTACCGTACCTCGAAACGCCTCGTCGCTCGTAGAAACTGTCCTGTTCCCTGTGTTTTCGCGTTTGAACAAGGACCCGGAGCGACTCGGGCGTGGATACGCAGTTACCATTCGATACGTCGCTTACTTCCTCTTCCCCGTGGCCGCAGCGATAGCCGTCTTGTCCCCCTCTTTTGTGAGCATTATCCTAGGGGCACGATGGAGTGGGACCGCTCCCGTGATGCAGGTGCTTTCCGTCGGAGGGCTTGCGTTTGCATTGTCAGTCCCGGCGAGTTCCGCGCTCCTCGCCATGGGTGAGGCAAGACTTGTAACAAAGTCAAATGCCTATGGTGCGCTCGCCCTTTTGATCGGTCTCGCCGGCGCGATATTTTACAAAGCGTTCTTGTCGGTCGCGGTCGCGGCTGTGGCAGCCGCGCTGGTCTACTTCTGCTCGCTCACACGTCTTGTCGGGCGGCTCGTCGGCGTGCGATGGCAAGAGGTCGCGAGAGTCGTTTCCAAGCCGATCTTCGCCTCCGCGATGGCCGCGGTTGGGATGTCTACCGTTCTGTTCGTTTTTCCGCCTGGTCTGGTGAGTCTCTTGATTGCCACGGTGCTTGGAGTCGTTGGGTACATCTGTATTCTCGAGGCCACTTCGGGTGGAGAGTTTTCGGCATCGATGAAGCAAATCAGCGCTATGGTAATCAGGTAAACCGTGCCCTCACTTCGATCGCAGCCCGTTTCGCCACAGAAGATGGGCCAGAGTAAGGGAAATCCCTAGGCCGAGCATGAGTATTTCCGCGATTCTCAGGCGGATTGTCTCCTCTCGAGATTTTGCAAGTAGACCGACCTTCCGGATGGACGCCAAGATAACGGATTTTGGGCTCGGATGTTGAAGGGCGAATGTCGCCATCGTCATGCCGTACTCGAGCTGGTTACGAAGTCTCCTCCATTGATCCGAGTGCCGCTCGACGGAATCGGGAGCGATGATATAGCCTTGAACAATGCCCTCGGCCGACCCCACTCGGCCAGACCCGAGAGCTCTCCGAGTAATGTCATCATCCTCGCCGGCGACAAGGTTCTCCCTGTAACCCCCTAGCGCGACGAAGAATGGCTGCCGAAAAATCCAAACAAGATGGTTGGCAAAGACAAGCGCATCGTAGCCTTGGGCCGCCGAGCGCAGGACCTCGCGGGATATCTTCGAAACAACGTATCCATCGTCGTCGCAGAAGAAGACCCACTCGGCGCTGGCGATCGAGGCACCGAGGTTCCGGGCGGCGCTTCTACCCAGCCTTGCAGGAACATAGCGTGCACCGAGGCGGAGACAGAGTTCGCGTGTTTTCTCGGTCTCTGGTATTGACCGCGTTGAGTCCACAACAATGACCTCGTCAAAGCCTGCAGAGCAAATGATGGGAAGTCGGCGTTCGAGAAGTAGGCGTCTGTTCAGGGTCGGGATTACAATAGAGGCGAGTTTCGGGGTAGTTTCAGCTGACATGTTCACCGCTCTTCACCCTGCGGCCATGACAAAAATCCTCGGAGGCAGGTTTCAGCCGCGAGAACCAGCATCCAAAGGCCTTGTGCCGACGACTTTGCGACCGACGATCCTCGCCGGGACCCCCGCCGCGATCGTGTCCGGTGGCACGTCTCCAGTCACGACGGCCCCAGCGCCAACAATTGATCGCGCCCCAATTCGGACGCCCGCAAGAACGATGGTTGCGATGCCAAGGAACGCGTCCTCCCCAATGTAAGTGTCCTCGACCACTTCTTTGCCTCCCCAAGCGTAGGATTTTGCTTCATCGTGAGCGAGTATCGTGCTCCGCGCTGAAATTGTGGCACCGGACCGGACATGAACCCGCTCAGGGAAGAGATTGTCGAAGAGAACTTCATAGCCTACCTCTACGTCGCGCGCAAGATCGACTCCACGGAGTCTGTGGAAGGCGGCTCTGAGAGACGAGGTGGGGGAGAAAAACGCGGGCAGCAGAAACAGAGTTGCGCGAAGGTGTCTCGGACCCTTCCGCCCATTTGCCATCAAAGTCTTCGTCGAACAGCCTAAGCAAGATAAAGATTCGCCGTGCAATTCGCTTCCTGAGAGCAACGAAAGGCCTATGATTCGGTCCCGCTCATCCGCGTTCTGTGCCTCTTGCCTCGCTCCAGCTCGGGAATACAGCCGGCGTAGCATGGAATATTGCTCGGGCCCTCGAATCTGAGCGATGCAGTACCATCGTTGTGGAGCTGGAGCCCGAGCAAGGCGATTTCCCCTGCGACCTTAGGCTGCACTTGTACCACGAGACTCCTTCAATCGCCCGGGTCGTTCACTTCGCGCACATCGCAAAGTTGTCGCGAGCGGCGGACGTCGTCCACTTTCACTTCGGTATTCGACCGTTCGCGCGATACCTGAGAAGACTCTGCAACGCTCCGTTCTTTGTTCACTATCATGGTTCCGATTTGAGGGAGGGGATCTCTGACGCACTCCGGAATCTCGCGGTCTGTGAATTCGTTGCCACGCCGGACTTGCGCCGTTGGGCTCCGAGTGCCATTTGGGTTCCGAATCCATATCCCCTTCCCCGACTCGTCAGGAAAGCGAATTCGGGCCAGCCTATTGTTGGCCACTTTCCCTCGACTCCAAGCAAGAAGGGGACGGCGTTCATTACCGGGAAGGTCCGAGAGATGCAGCGTTCTCTGGACTTCGAATACCGTCTCGTCTCGGGTGTCACTCAGCGGGAAGCGGTCCAGCTGATGGCAGGGTGCGACATAGTCATCGACCAGCTGACCGAGTACGGAGCCTATGGCATGGTCTCAGTCGAAGCGATGGCGCTCGGATGCGTCGTGCTCTCGTCTGTTAATCCAGAGCTTTTTGATCGGTGCCCGGTCATCCCGGTTTCTTCGAAGTCTTTCGAGGAACGTCTGTCAGAAATCCTGGTCGCGCGGCATCAATGGTCTGAGCTCGGGAATCGTGGTCGTGAGTATGTTGGCCGCGTTCACAATCCAAGCGCTGTTGCGAGGAGAATCCTTGATGAATACGCCAAGTACGTTTCGTGATGACTCGGAGGGGCCCGTGTTCGCCATGAGAGGCCGCGAGGGCCGCGGGGCTCGTCTGAGAGTTCTGCATTTTACTGATGTGTTCGGTTCGTCGATCGGAGGGATTGAAACGGCTCTTTCTACGCTCCTTCGACGGATGCCATCGGTCGACGCGACGGTGCTCGTTGATGCACCCGCTGCTTCAACTCGTCTTGTGGAAAATCCTCCCAATTCGATTGATGTTCAATATGTTTCAGCGTCCGACGCCTCTTGGTTTCGAGTGGCTTTCCCGATCATCTCTTTGATGCCTACGGCACATGCTTCAAGTGTCATCGGGCTGCTTTCAAATCTCGCGCGACAGGATGTGCGCTCCCGCTACGTCCGCGACGAGGACGGGCGTGCGGTTGTTCACTACCACGGTTTGGGCTGGCTAAGAAGATACAATCCGGCCATGCCAGGCATTCGAGGGTTGTTCAATACCATGGTCTTAAGGCGTGTCTTCGGTGCATCGCGAGCCGCTCGAGCGAGCCTGTACACCGACCACTCCCTGTTCTCCGGATCTTATGAGAGATTCGTACGAAACGGAGGGCCAGCGATAATGGGGTCTGTGGCGGCAGTAGTAGCTGTCGAGCGAAGTGGTTACGAGAATGCCAGAAGATGTTTGCGGGAGGAAAAGCTGCACACGCTCGTGCGGTTCATCCCGAACCCAATTGATACCGACCTGTTCCGGTTCATTGAACCACCTAGCGGCCCGGAGTTTGTGGTCTGTTATGTCGGCCGTGCGGGCAAGCCAGGGATCAACACCGTCATCGCGGTCTGGGAGAGCGCTCCTCCATGGGCGCGATTGGTCCTCTGTTTGGCTGCCGAACCAGGTGATAATCCGATGTCGGCGCCAATTTCCCAGTTGGCGTCTCATCCCCGCGTCTCGATTTTCTGGAATCTCTCGCCCGAGGATGTAGCCGCGGTTCTTGGGCAGGCGAGTGTAATGGTCGATCCCTACGAAGTCGGCACCCCGCGAACAACCCTTGAGGCATTCGCAACTGGACGACCCGTGATTCGAATTCGGGACTCTGAAGAGGCGAGCGAAACGACCCTGCCCGCTGAACTTGCCCCGTTCGTCAACCGTGCCGCGCCGCGGTCTGCGTGGGAGGTTCTCAGGCGCTTCCGAGACTCGCGTGACGCCTATCTCGAAGTTTGTCGACAATGCCGAGCTTTCGCTGTCTCAACCTTTGACGTTCGGATCGTTGCGAGCGCGTATCTCTCATTGTACGAGGACCTCGCCAAGGTTTAGAGTCGCGCGTTTGAAGCACACCTGCAATCGACCCCGGAATCCAGCCCGGAACGAGCCCAGGGCAGAATCCTCGGTTCCATCCGGAAAAGTGGAATTTGAGTAACCAGTTCGCCAGGCCTTCGTCCTGGCCCGGCGGAACCGCCATCCGATTGACTGCCTTTTCGGACACGCCTAGGCAAGAAGGTCCCGGTAGATCTCAGAAACTCTCGCGGCTACGATTGGAGTGTCGTGCTGGGCTCTCCCCCTGACGAAAAGCTCCTGTCCAACTCGTTCCCGCAAACGCTCATCCATCACGAGCTCCTCCAGGGTCTCTTCGAGGGTCTCTTCGGTTGTAGGGAGCACCGGCGGCTGGAGAACACTCAAATCCTTGGACACACCAGCCAACACTGGGAGGCCGTAGGACAGACATTCAATCCCGAAGGCGCCGTACCAGCCTATCCTTAACTTGTCTACGGCGATGTGACAGGCACGGTACCGTTTCATGGCGTCGTGATGTGTCAAACCGCTGACTTCGTCAAGCATGACGTCGTACCCCTGACCTGCGAGCCGGCTGACTGCCGCCCGAATCGACTCAGTTCCAAACACGTCAGCATACACGGGGTTCCGCAGGTGAGCGTGAACGATACGGAGCGGAGGACTTAGGGCGGGTTCTGGTCGCGAGTCTGGGAATGGACGAGGGTTTGGAATCCATACGGGCTGCCGCCGAGGCTGGGACGCCCTCACGTACCGCAAGAGGTCTGGTGTGGAGACAAGGACGGCGTCCGCAAAGCGGACCTCCTCCGAAACTTTCCCATGGCGGACTTCATGCCCATGGAAATGGCGAACGATGCGCTTCCCGTGCATCTGGGCCCATTTGGCAAGCACGTTCATCACCTGGCCAGTATGGTGAATGTGAACGATGTCCGCTTCACTCGCCAGGTTCTTCAACAGGATTAGCTCAGAGAGGTGTCGTCCTGCGCGTGCTAATCGCGAAGTTGCCCAGTCCCACGAGAGGCGAATGTCCTCGTCGAACCGGAGCTTGTTGTCTTGCGTCTCCACCACAAGGCATTCCGCAGCCCCAGTTGATTTGAGTCCGTTGCGAAGTTCAGCGGCGACGTTGGCTGTGTTACCGAGATGGAGGACTCTGGGTGGATCGGCGGGCGTCTTCCCAGACACGAGAAATCATCCGTGCTATCCACCTGCCTCTATTTCGAATATTTGGCCAGCTACTCTGTCTACCGGCAAGCGCATGAGTGGCATTTAGTCGGTGACAGCTTAGATTGGCCTTGCGAAGCATAGGAGTTGGCAATAGATCAAACCCGGTGTCACTCTGGCATTATCGCGGACGCGTCTCGGGTGCATCTTCGGGTTCGACCCACCCTTGCAGTTCAATCCTGTGCGGACGGATCGTAAGTAGCGCGCCGTCTTTTTGGGCGGGCAGTCCGCACGCGGGGCATTGTCCTGTGCGACGGAGGCAGGCCTCATGATGCACTGAGCCGCAGGTGCACCGAATTGCGGCCGCCAATGGCGTTAGTGCTCCGCCGCAGATACCACAACGAGAACGAAGTCGCCCGGCCACCTCGGCTGGAGTTTGGGCGTTGCGGGTGACTGATTCGGTTGGTAGGAATCGGAAGATTAGCGCCCAAAACAACGCAATCCATCCGAGGAAGATGAGCCAGCCCGCATAGGAATGCGCGATCAACATGTTCTGAAGGTCGGTCTCGGTGCTGTCGGTGTAATAGCCGACCAGGACGATGATCACCATTCGGAGGACGTTCGCGACGTACGCAGTCGCCATCCCGAGTCCGAGGAGGAGCCACACACGCCGGGCCGGCCGCTGGAACTCGGTAAGCACGAAGGCCACGAAGGCTGACGCAAAGATTCCGAAGGAGTAGATCCCGGAGCACGCCGTCGTAATGACGACCGTCACCTGCACACCCACATGCTGCGGTGTAAAAGTCAGGCCGGGAGCCGTCGCACCCGTGACCGGATGGATCGTGTTTTGAACACCGACGAGTCGCAGAACCGCACTCGTCTGAGGTGCAAGGGCGACCCACGAGTAGAAATCGACCGATCGTTCGAAGTCGGCCTCCCAGGCTCGCGCGAGGAGCAAGGGGACGACGAGGATGGCGTTGAGGGCGACCACGAACGTGAGGACGAAATCCCGCTCCCGGGAGAACTGAGGCGGCACGAATCCGTAGACGATGAACACGCACGCTGCCAGGATGACAATCGTGTCTTCCGTTTGGAGCGCGGGCGACGCGGATAGCTTGAGGTTGTACAGCAGGTCCGCGGCGAGCATCATCACGCCCACCATGGGAAAGAGGCGCACCAGCCTTCCGTTCCAGGTCGCGCGTCGAATCAGTGTGGAGGCCAGGGATGGCGGTGCCTCCGGCAGCCTCGTTCCGGCGGGCCACACAATTCCAACGAGCATCGCCGCGCCTACGGCAACGAGAGGGATGCCGACCCAAGCCAGAGATGTCCGTTCCGGCTGATTAAGGACCAGGGCAACGCCCGCGAAGGTCGTCACGAGGGCGACGAGGATCATCGTCCGCCGTCGGCGTTGCAACGCGGCGACCCAGCGCATGATCTCCATGACGGTCGAGTTCGACGCAGCCTTCCGGAGCGTATAAGAAAGCTCGCCGCCGGTTATCGCGGTCGCGAGACGTCGGACGATTCATATATCCACATCCCATACGACGCGCCCGGGCCCTCCATGAAGGTCGTCGGCGGCTCTGCGTCGGTCCCTCTAGCTCGCGGGATCGCCCATGAGCTCTCCGTCGGTTTCGTCGACGTCGCCTTCGAGAAGCATCCCGGTGGATTCCCCGACGGCGAACGGTACGTCCGCCTGCTGGGCCCCGTCTCGGGCGAGCATGTGGTCCTCGTCCAGACGACGCACCCCGACCCGATGATCGTCGAGCTGTTCCTCCTGGCCGACGCGATCCGGGATATGGGTGCTCGGCGTCTTACCGCCGTGGTCCCGTACTATGGCTACGGCCGCCAAGACAAGCGATTCCTCGAGGGAGAGGCTGTCTCCGCGAAGACGATCGCGAAGCACATCGCGGTCGACTGCGACGAACTCCTGACAATGGCGATCCCCGCCAACCGGGAGATCCTCAAGACGTTCCCGCTCCCCACCCGCGAAGTGAGCGGCATGCCGGCAATCGGCCGGTACCTGGGATCCGCGAAGGTCGACGTGCTCCTCGCGCCCGACCAGGGCGCGCTCCGTCTGGTGAAGGAGGCGTCCTCGGTCGCCGGTGTCCCGTTCGACTTCCTAGTGAAGAAGCGCCTCGATTCGTACACGGTGAAGATTGAGCCGAAGGCGCTCGACGTCCGGGGCAAGTCCGTCGGCATCGTGGACGACGTGATCTCGACGGGCGGCACGATTGCGACGGCGGCGAAGGAGCTGAAGGTCCAAGGCGCACAGCGCGTGATCGCCGCATGCGTCCACGGCCTCTTCGTCGGCCCGGCCGAGGCGAATCTGAAGGTCTGCGACGAGGTGATAGCCACGGACACGGTCCTCTCGCCGCACACGAAGGTCAGTGTCGCACCCGAGTTCGCGGCGGCGATCCGGGCTCTGAAGTGAGGCCGCTTACCGGCCGATCCATCCGAGGACGCCGATCGTGAACGAGAGCAGGAGACCGGCCCAGACGAGGAGACCGAGGTTCTGCATGTCGGAGGTCCGCTTCGAGCCGAGCGCTCCCGCGACGCTCCCGAACGCCCCGACGAGGCCGCCGGAAATCGTCAGGAACCGCGCGAACCCGCGCGCGGTCAGGTCGCCGCTCAGAATCACGATGATGCCGGCGAGCCAGAGCGCCAGCAGGGCGACGGCGTTCAGCCCGAGCACATACCGCTTCTTCAGCAAGTTCTCCGTGGCCATCGGGTAGTACGGCGCTCCGGGGTACTGCGGGGGATTCGACTGCATGGGGAGTTCCTCGTCCGCGCGATGGGCCTCGGCTTATAAAATAATAGCGCCATAATAATATATAACCGCGAATCGAGACGGCGAATCTCTCGAGGACGACGCGCGCCCGCGTCGTTCGACCGCGCGAAATCCCTTTATCGCGGCGCGTCTTCGCGGTCTCGCGTGACGGAGTTCATGTCCGCCGCGGTACGGGCCCTCGAGAAAGCGGGCGCCGGGTTCGGCGACGTCCGCACGGAGGACCGCACGGCGTTCGTCGTCCGCGTTGCGAACGACCAGATCCAGAGCGTGAACGAGGTTCGTCGTCGCGGCTGGGGCGTCCGCGCGTTCCTCGACGGGGCGTGGGGCTACGCCTCCGGGACGTCCGGTCGGTCGGGGGATGCGGTCCAGGCCGCGCGGAAAGCGGTCGCGATCGCTCGCGCAGGCGCCGCGGCGGGCGTGCCGACGTCGAAGCTCCGCAAGATGCCGTCCACCGCGATCACCCTGGAGCCGAAGGTCCGGATCGAGCCGCGGGACGTGTCCGGGGAGGACAAGGTCGCGGCCGCCATGGAGGTGTGCCGCGCCCAGAAGCGGGACGAGGTCGCGAACACGAACGCCTCGTATTCCGACTCCGACTGGACCTTCGAGCTCGCGAACACCTGGGGCGCATGCCTGCAATGGCGGGAGGTCCGCATCCGGATCGCCGGCCAGGCCGTCGCCGGCGAAGGGGACCGCCGGGAGGCCGCGCACGACTTCCGGGACGGGACCACGGGATGGGAACTCGTGAAGGCGCTCGACCTCGCGGAGTTCGGTCGGGGGGTCGCCCGAGACGCGGTCGAGATGCTGGTCGCGGCGAAGCCGCCGTCCGGGCTCATGACGGTCGTGACCGATCCAGGGGTCTCCGGCCTCCTGGCGCACGAGGTGATGGGTCACGCGTCCGAGGGCGATGAGATCGTCAAGAAGCGTTCCTTCCTTACCGATCAAGTTGGAAAGAAAGTCGGATCCCCGCTGGTCTCGATGTATGACGACGGCACCTATCCGGGCGGACACGGCTCCATCCCGTTCGATGCGGAAGGGACCCCGGCCCACAAGACGACGGTCATCGACCGCGGGATTTACCGCGGCTTCCTCCACAGCCTCGAGACGTCCGGCATGTTGAAGGCCCGACCCACCGGCAACGGCCGCGCGCAGGATTTCGGCCGCCGGGTCTGGGTGCGCATGACGAACACGTACTTCGGCGCGGGCCGCGACAAGAAGGACGAGATCCTCGAGGAGACGAAGTCCGGCGTCCTGACGCGGAAATGGATCAGCGGGATGGAAGACCCTGTTGGCGGTTCGTTCCAGGCCGTGACCCAATCCGGATTCCGAATCACGAAGGGCGAGGTCGGGGAACGCGTCCGGGGGATGACCCTGACCGGAAACGCGCTCTCGATCCTGAACAGCGTCGACCGAGTGTCGAAGGAGATCTCCCTCGACGGCGGCTCGTGCGGGAAAGGCGAGGAGGACTACGTTCCCGTGGCCGCCGGGGGACCGTACATGCGATGCAAGATCGTCGTCGGAGGCGGCTGACGTGGACGGGCTCGACCTCGCGCCGGACGCGGTGCGACGGGCGCGGTCCGAGGGCGCCGACGCCGCTGAAGCCTACGCCATCGCCTTCACCTCGCGGTCCGTCTACATCGAAGACGACGTCCCGAAGGTCGCGGAGGATCGGAGCGAGACGGGCCTCGGCGTGCGAGCGGCGAAGGCGAAACGCGTCGCGTTCTCGGCGACGACTCTGGCCTCGCCCGCGGACGTCCGCTCGGCGGTGGCGGCGGCGATGGCCGGGTTGAAATGCGTTCCCGAGGACCCGGACTTCTCCGGCCTGCCGACGGAAGCCGGGAAAGGCGAAGTGAGCGGGGCCTGGGACGCGCCGACCGCGGCGATGGAGGTCGCCGGTCTGCTCGAGGCCGCGACGACCTTCACGGACGCCGTCACGGAGTCGAAGGCGACCTCAGTCCCGAAGGCGATCTTTCGAATCCAGGAGTACGCGTTCCGGATCGCGAACTCGAACGACGTCCTCGCGAACCACCGCGGCACGCTCGTGTTCGCCTACCTGACCGCGAAGTGCGGGTCGAAGGGGAAGTTCGGAGAGGGCATCCTGAAGGCGATGAACACCTCGATCCGGGCCATCGATTTCGCGCACCTCGGCGCCACCGTGGCCCGGCGCGCCGCCGCGAACCTGAAGGCCCGCGCGTTCAAGGGCAAGCTCCCCGGGATCGCCGTCCTCGATCCGTTGGACCTCGGAGAGGTCTTCCTCACGACGGTCGGCAGCGCGGTGAACGGCGAGGACGTCCACAAGGGCCGCTCCCCATGGGCCGGGAAGGTCGGCCAGGAGATCGCGTCGGCCGGCGTCACGATCCGCGACCGGCCGCGGATGCCCGGCGGTCTCGCGTCCGGCGTCGCGGACGACGAAGGGAACGCGACCCGCGACCGGACCCTCGTCGAGGCCGGCACCCTGAAAGGCTTCTTCGCGGACCGCAAGCACGCGGCGCTGATCGGCGTGCCCCCCGGGAACGGATACCGGCGGGCGGTCGCGACCGTCGAGGGCGCGTACACGAAGCCCGCGGAGACGGAGCCGTCGAACCTCGTCGTGGAGCCGGGGCGGAAGTCCCTCGACGCGCTCCTCGCAGAAGTCGATTCCGGCGTGTACGTCGAGAAGTTCGCCGCGCCGGAGGTGAACCCATTCTCCGGATCGTTCGCGATGGAGGTCCGCAACGCGACCCTGATCCGGAAGGGCGAGCTCGCGGACCACGTGAAGGTCGCCCTGTTGACCGGGAACTTCTATGACGGACTCAAGAACGTCGTCGGGGTCGGGCGGGAGCTGACGCCCACCCACGCGTTCCTGACGGCGCCCGGCTGCGCCTACGTCCCTCCGATGGCCTTCGATGGATTCGAGCTCGTCGGGCAAGCATGAGGCCGCATCGGCCCGGCGCATTGCCAAACCTACTTAGTCGAGAGCCTGCTACGAGGGGGGAGGCGCGTTCCATGGCCGACGTGGAAGTTCGAACGTTGAAAGAGGTCGACCTGAAGGGCGGCACCGTCGTCGCGGCGTTCCCGAGCATCGGGCTCGTGAGCACGATCACCGCGACGTACATGATCACGAACCTGAAAGTCGACCAGG
>DASWGO010000291.1:0-3312 GCA_036393695.1 Thermoplasmata archaeon | reverse complement strand
GGACATGGCGAAGTGCTCGAACTGCCAGGCCTGGATCCCGGTCGACGTGAAGCAGTGTCCGGAGTGCGGCGTCGAGTTCGCGACCGGCGAGGTCGAAATGGCGGACTACGGGGAGAAGATGCGTCTGCAGTACGACGAAGTCGTGTCGAAACTGCGTCAAGAGGCCTCGAGGCAGCTCGGACGCGATCTCTCGGACCGCGATTTCCAGGAATGGTGGAAGAAACAACCCACCTTCGTGACGTTCGAAGACTGGCTCCGCGAGGAAGAGGAGATGCGCAAGATGGGCTCGAAGCCGTGCCCGACGTGCGGCACGCTCAATTCCGTGACGGCCAACGTCTGCCACAAGTGCGGATCGCTGATGCGCGAAGTGCAGCGCCCACCGAGCGGCGGTGGGGGCGGTGCGGCTGTCGTCCAAGTCCCACCCGCGGCTCGCCAGCCGGTCCGTGGGGCCGCCCCCTCCGAGACTCCCTCTGCGTCGCAAGCCGCGCCGACCGTCGTCTCGGGCGCCCCCGTCGGAGTTCCCGCAACGGACGCGATTCCGCGCCGCGTGATTCGGAAGGCGATCACGCCCCAACCGCTCATCCAGAAGAAGATCATCAAAAAGGCGGTAGAAGACGAGGAAGCCGCATCCCAGTCCGAAACGAACGACGACGAGGATTCGAAGGAAGAAGACTCGTGAGCCCGCTCGCCGGGTGACGCGCTCCCATTCGGTGTGGTCGTGCGGCGGTGCCGGTTCGGCGTGGGCCGAACGATTCCCAAAGGACCATGGGCCTGCCTCGCCCTGTTCGTCGTCATGCAACTCCCTCGCGGCGCCTGGCGACTCTGGTTGGTCGTCGTGAGCCTGGTCCTCGAGATCCCCGGAGTGGTCCGCGCGATTCTGCGGATGTGACCGCAGAAGTCCTTATCCCGCCCGGGCGATGCGGCCCCGGATGCGGCGGGAGGATCGGCGAGTCGTGGCCGTCCTCGGCTTCCTCCACGGCGTGGTCCACGCGAACATCCTGTCGATCCCCGTCTTCTTGCTCGCCTGGAAGACGGAGTTCGGCGCGGACGACGTGACCTTGGGCCTGCTCGCGGCGGCCGGATATGGCCTCTACGGCATCGGGGCTGTCCCGTTCGGCTTCCTTGCGGACCGAAGAGCGCCGGCTCGCCTCCTGCTCCTTTGTGCCGCAGGGATCGCCATTTCGATGGTGGGGGTGGCGGCGAGCCCGTCGATCCCTCTGCTGGCCGTCTCCCTGGGCTCCTTAGGCCTTTTCTCGGGGATCTATCATCCCACGGGGCTGTCGATCATCTCACGCGTCGTGGCCGAACAGGGCCGCGGAATGGGCTGGCACGGCATGGGCGGGAGCCTCGGGATCGCGGCCGGCCCTGCATACGTCGGCGCGGCGTTGGCGGTCGGTTGGGGGTGGCGGCCCATCGCCGGTCTCCTCGTCATCCCGGGTCTCGTCGCGTTGGTCCTGCTCGTCGTCGCCCGATTGCCGGCTGAGACCTCTACCCCCGTGCTCGCTCCGAGCCCTCCGCAGGTCGTCCTTTTGCGTCGCTCGTTCGCGTTCATCCTCCTCGTCTATATGTTCGCGGGGTTCGCGTATCAAGGCGGGCTCACGTTCCTACCTCGGTTCGTCACGGCTGGGTTCTTTGCGCTGGCCCTCGCACTCGGCGCGATCGGGCAAGTTTTGTCGGGTCGTCTCGCAGACCGCCGTCAATCTGAACGGATCTTGTTTGCGTTGTCCGCAGCGGCCGCTTCCCTTCTGGTCCTCTTGGCGTTCCTCCCGCTGGGAGGCGCCTTCATCACCGCGGCCTTGGCCTTCGGCTTTCTCCTCTTCTCCCTCGAGCCCCTTCAGAACACGCTCGTGACCGGAGAAGTCCCGCGTTCGCTGCGCGGCCTGGCCTTCGGGTTCACGTTCTTGAGTGTCTTCGGCATCGGGTCGCTCGGGGCGGCGCTGGCCGGATGGCTCCTCGCACGGAATGCGAATGCAATCCTGTTCCTGGTCCTCGGGGGCTGCCTCGCGGCGTCGGGGACGTTCTCCCTCGGCGTCCGTCGCCGAGCGGCCCCGTAAGGATCCTTCACGCGGCAGGCACCGCGACGCCTTGCGCTTGCAGCGTGTCGCGGATGATCTTGATCATGCCGTCCGGGTCCTTGTAGTACGACGACACGATCTTCGCGACATCCCGGTAGTTCTTGATATCCATCCGCTTCATGTACTCGAAGATGTCCAGGCGGCGCTTGACCTCCTGTTCCATCCTCCGCTGGTTCCAGTTCCGAGCGAGGGAGATCTTCTCGTAGACGTACGAGTGACCGGAGTAGTTGAACGTGTCATCCGCCGGGTTCCACGTGTACGCCGAGTTCGTGATCAGCTCGTTCGACTCCGGGTCCGTCCCGACGACCTCGACGATTGCCTTCACGCGCCGGGTCATGTCCGTCCCGACCTTCACCTGCGCCTGAAGCAGGACGATGTCGAGAGCCGCGACGAGGGCCCGCGGCAGGTTGATCGGGTCGTTCTCGAGCCGGTGGACCATGGCCTGCACGTCGTCCGCGTGGAACGTCGTGTACGCGGACTTGCCGGTCGCCATGGCCTGGAACACGACGAACGCCTCGGGTCCACGGACCTCTCCGATCATCATGTATTGCGGGCGCTGACGGAGTGCCGCCGTGAGCAAGTCGAACATGTCGATTTCCCCCGCGGGCTTTCCCGTGGCCACGACCCGGCCTCCGAACCCGGCGCGGGTGAGCAGCGGGACCCAGTTCTCGTGGGGGAGGTTCAGTTCCCGGGTGTCCTCGATGGACACGATTTTCATCTGGGGCGGGATGAACAGCAGGATCGCATTCAGGGTCGTCGTCTTCCCGGAAGCAGTGCCGCCGCAGATCAGCATCGATTGGCCGTTCTCGATCGCGAGCCACAGATAGGCCATCATCTCGGGCGACATCGTCTTGAATCGGACGAGGTCCAGCGGGGTGAAGGGGTTCTCCCGGAATCGCCGGATCGTGAACGAAGATCCTCGCTTCGTGACGTGCATGCCGAGGGTGGCCTGCAGACGCGAACCGTCCGGGATCGTCGCGTCGAGCATGGGTTGCGCGACCGAGATGTGCTTCCCCGACCGCTGCGCGAGCCACACGACGAACGAGTCGAGCTCCTCCGCGTTTTCGAACTTGAGGTTCGACGGAATCGAGCCGTACTTGCGGTGGTAGATGTAGAGCGGCACACGGACCCCGTCGCAAGAGACATCTTCGACCTGAATGTCCGTCATGACGACGTCGATCGGGCCGTATCGGATGAAGTCCCGATAGACGTAATAGAGGACGCGTTCTTTCGACAC
>DASWGO010000290.1:0-11036 GCA_036393695.1 Thermoplasmata archaeon | reverse complement strand
ATGGTCAACCTGAATCCATTCGATCCAGGGACGAACAGCGTTTGGAAAGCGTATCAAACGCAGTATAACTTCGAATCGCTGTTCACATATGACCCGAACTATCAGATTTACGCGGACCTGGCCGACCCTGCCGCTGCGTGCCCCGCTGGCACCACGGTCGCCGTGCCCGGATCTTGCGTCGATGCAAGTAAACTCAACATTACGGTCAACCTCCGCTCGGGCGTGACGTTCACGAACGGCCAGGCCCTCACGGCGGACGACGTCGTCTTCACGTACCAGACGCTGCCTTGGTCCACCCTCGCGACGGACATCGTCCAGGCGATTTGGTGGGATACTCCGAAGGCACCCCTCTGGAACTCAACCACGAACGGCGGCGCGTGCAGCGCCGCGAAGTGCGTTTCTCACCTCGGAATCTTCAAGACCGGCAACCTTCAGGTGCGCTTCCAGCTGACGCCGCACACGGTGCCTGGGGTCACGAACGGCGGCTACGCCCTCGTGTTCTACGACACCCTCGTGGGTGCCATCATCCCCTCGGGCATCTGGAAGAACCACCTCCAGTCGAACCCTCAGATTAACTACTCGGACCCGGCTCTGGGGAACATCAAGGACTCCTGGGACCAGTCGATCGATTTCAGCTTCGGGGGACCGGGCCAGTACGATGCCACGGTCGGAACGGGTCCGTTCTACATGGTGAGCTGGACCCGGAACGCCGGATCCAAGTCCCTCGTCTATGGGAACTACTGGGGCAAGAGTGTCGCCCACACCTGGGCGGGGACCTCCTATCCCTTCTCCCCCCCGACCGACGGCAAGCACGTGACGGAGTTCGACTTCATTGTGTTCGGTAGCTTGGACGTCGTGAGCTTGGCGCTGCAGCAAGGGACGATTGACACGCTCTTATGGTCCCTCACGCCGGGCTTCGTCAACGTCGTCAGCTCGAACCCGTCGATTACCATCCAGACCGTCACGGACTCGGGTTACTTCTATCTCTCGTTCAACACGCGCGTCGCGCCGTGGAACGACCTGTGCTTGCGGCAAGCCATCTCGATGGCGATCGACAAGAACTACATCGTCAACACGCTCATGGGCGGCTACGGGATTCCCGGCTACGCGCCGATCTCGATTGCGAACCCGACCTACGTGAACAGCTCCGCGACGCCGCCGACGTATAACCAGGCGGGCATCGACACGAAGCTGAGCGGCTGTGGGTACACGATCGACCCCGCCACCGGGTTCTACCGAACCCCGAGCGGACAGCCGATCTCGGCGACGATCTTGACCCCGCCGAAAGACTACGATCCGGTTCGGGCGGACGCGGGCATCATGATCTCGAACAACCTCAAGGCCGCGCACCTGAACATCGACGCGGCGCCGACGAGCTTCGACACGATCGTCGCGAAGGCCTTCACCCGTCCGGTGAACTTCCAGATCTACGTGCTCGGTTGGTCCCTGGGCCTGTTCCCGGAGACGTACCTCTGCACGTTCTTCTGCTCGAGCTTCGACGTAAACAAGAACCCGGCCGGACAGAACTCCGCGGGCTACTCGAACCCGGTCGTTGATGCGCTCATCAACCAGGCCCTCTACACGACCGACACGACGGCCCGCACGGCCATCGTGAAGCACATCGAGGGCATTGTCGCGGCGGACATCCCCTGGAACGTCTTGTACTACCGCAAGAACGTGGTCGCGTGGCGCAACGATGCGTGGGGCGGCTGGATCCTCTACCCGAACGGGAACGCTCAGTTCAACTTCTACAGCGTCGTGCACATCCAGCCGGCGAGCACCCCCGGGACCGGCGGCGGGTTCATCGGACCGCTGACGGTCGCGACGTCGATGCCCGACCAGGTGTTCTACCGGCAGATGGTCCCGATCGGGGTTTACGTGTCCCAAAACGGCGCGCCCGTCGTTGGAGCGACGGTCGATCTGACCGTCCAGTTCGGTACCTTCTTCGCGAACTTCACAGGCACGACCGGGGCGAACGGCAAATACAGCACGACCTGGACCGTCCCCTTGATCCAAGGCTCGGGAACCGCGACGGCGAAAGTCACGTACAAGGGCCTCATCGCCACGAACACCAAGGTGATTGAGAGCACCATCGGACCTCCGATGCCGTCGGCTCAGCTGGCGCTTTCGACCACGACGCCGGTAATCCTGTCGGGCGGGACCGCGACGATCAAGGCGACCGTGAAAGACGCAACGGGCGCCGGAATGGCGAACCTGCCGATCTCGATTGAAACGAACCTCACGGCCGGTGGGATCAGCCCGGTTACGGCGACAACGGACGGCACCGGCGCCGCGACGTTCACCTACACCGCTCCGCCGGCGACCGCCTTCGTGAACAGTCAGTTCACGGACATCATCCGGGCGCATATCAACGTGACGAGCACCCTTGCACGCGAGACCCAGTCCGCGCAGATTGTGATCGTCACGCAGAACAACGCGGCCCCGATTTGGGACATCGTGTCGCTCTCGACGCCTGTAGGAACGCAATTCCATGTTGCAACGGGGACGACGAGCGCCCTTGTCCTTGTCGTCACAAACTTTGCCGGCGCGCCGGTAGCTGGCGTCGATGTCGATCCCGTGTTCGGGGACGCCTGGAACTTCACGGTGGCTCCGACGACGGCGGGTTCGAACAAGACGAACGCCAATGGCCAGGCGTTGTTCACCGTGACTGGAGCCGGCCTCCTCGGAAACACGACGACGATGGCGCTCACCTTCCAGGTGCGCGGCGTCCTGTTCTCGACGTCCGATACGATCCTGATGAACTTGGCGACCGCTGCGAGCACGGGCTACGGCGGCTATATGAGCCTCGGCTCCCGCGCGATGCTCTACTCGCCGACCCAGTCCACGAACTCGGTGTCGGTCCATCTGTTCGACAAGCTCGGGGTCGGCGTTGCGGGAGTCCCCGCGATGTTCAAGATCGACTACGGCGACTTCGGGATGCCGGCGCAGTTCGCGATGGCGATCGACTACAGCTGCCCGGTGACCTGCCCGACATACACGCAGGCCAACGGAAGCCTTGACTTGAACGCGTTCGGCCTAGCCTCCGTCGGAGGATCGTTCCAGAGCAGCGTCGGCCAAGGCTGGAACTACGGCGTCGAGAACTTCATCAACGACTTCGAAGTCGTCGAGTGGGACGTCAACTTCGCGACGGGCGTGAACTACGACGCCTGCAAGCCCGGCGGGAGCGTAAGGGACGGAACGGATCCGGCCCCGAACCCCCGATGGGACGGCTCGTACATCATCAACGTGACGAGCACGACGGATGCGACGGGAGCGTACACCCTGCCCTTCTCGATTAACCAGGAGAAGAAGGACTCCCGGATCCAGGTCGAGGCGTTCATCGGTGCGAGCGGCGGCACGGCGAACATCAACGCGAACGCATGTTCCTTCGTGGCGAGCGTCGTCAACGTCCCGTACCACATCAGCACCGGTCTCGTGACGCAGCGGGCCCCGATCTTCGCCCTGTCGAGCTTCTCGACGACGACCACCACGGGAGTTGCGAAGCCAATCGTGACGTCCCAGGCAAACACGGTCCGTCTGAACGCCCAGTTCAAGGACGCGAACGGAGCGGTGAGCAAGCCCGTCGTCATGCTGACGCAAGGCGCAGGGTCTGCGGCTCGGAATGTCCAGGGCCGCTTCCAAGGCGAAGTTCCGCTGGGTGGCACAACCGGGTTCGACCGATTCGGCAACCCGATTATCCTGACCCTGAAGGGCGCCTCGACCGGGTATCTGAACTACACGCGGATCGTCTGCAACTCGCCGAGCCGCGGCAGTTGCACGGCGGCCGCGCCGCTGATTACCCTGTCGCAGGGATTGACCTTCAGCTACATCCCCGCGGACCCCCGGTACGCGTACAGCGCCCGCGACCAGTTGTTCTTCCTCGCCTTCGGCGACTACTGGTTCGCGCCAACGTTCGAGTCGCTGCTCGCGAAGCTGCCGTTCATCGTGACGGTTGCGTACCTATACCTGCCAACCTCGACGGCGTTCGTCCAGGTGTCGCTGGGAGCCGACTTGCTTTCGCCGGGAGGCACGACGACGGCGACCGTGACGGCGTACAGCTCCCTCACCGGGGCGCCCGTGGCCGGCGCAAGCGTGTGGGTTGGGAATCAGTTGGGGGTCACGAATGCGACCGGCGTGGCGACGTTCACAGTCGTGGCCGGCGGGGTCGGAGCGCAGGAGACGCTCGTCACCGCCACGGCGCCGTACGGAGGCGTCGCCCGCGGCTGGTACGCGCTCGTAGCCTCGAACCCCGTGCTGACGTACTCGAACATCGCCGCAACCTCGGTCCCGGAGGGCACCGCGTCGACGATTACGGTCTCGGCGCAGAACACGTTGGCCATAGCCGGTAACGCGACGGTCTGGCTGTCGATTGATGGCCAGAACGTCAGCAGCCAGGTTGTCTCCTTCGCCGCGGGCCAGACGAAGACCGTGACCTTCACACTCCTGCTGAAGGAGGGGACACACACGGTGGCCGTTGGCTCGTCGTCGACGTCCGTGGCGATCGGGCCGCCACCGCTGCCGGTGTGGCTCATCGCGCTGGCCGTCGGACTGCTCGTGGTTGGCCTCGTCGTTGGAGTCGTCGTCGGAAGAATGAGGGGCCGCAAGCGCAAGGGGCCCCCGACGTCCATGCCGGAAGAGTCCGGTGGCGGCATGGGGGGGACGGCCGAGGAAGAGCTGAGCCCCGAAGACAAACTCTAGGCGAAAACGGACCGGGCCTCGCGCCCGGTCCCCTTTCCATTTATCGCCGCGCCGATCGCAGTTGGGGGCTCTGGTTGGACAAGTTAGAAATAGGGTTCGGTCGATAGTAACCCTAGGGAGCGGGGGTTGGACACATGGCCTCTCTGGCCCGATATCTCATCCGGCGAGCGATCCAAGGCGTGATCACACTTTTCATCGTGACGGTCATCGTCTTCATCCTGTTCTACTTCTCCGGGAACCCGCTCGACGGCCTCCGCTCGAACCCGTCGATTCAGCCGGCGGTCATCAAGCAGTTGCAACAGCAGTATGGTCTCGACCAAGGGCCGGAGGTCCAGCTGTACCGCTACGTGGTCAACATGTTCACCTTCAACTTCGGCTGGTCCTCCTACGCGAACGCCCCCGTCATCTCCGTGCTCCAGGAGGCGTTGCCGCGGACCTTGTTCTTATTCGGAGGGGCCGTTCTCATCGAGTACTTTATCGGCGTCCTGGTCGGCCGTTACATCGCGTGGAAGCGGGGAAGGGGCGTCGAGGGCGGCGTGATCCTCACGAGCCTGTTCTTCTACAACATGCCGTCCTTCTGGATCGGGTTGATCTTGCTGTTCTTCTTCGCCTACGTCTGGGTCGTGTTCCCGCTCCGCGGCTTCCAGGACACTTCGACGGACTCATTCACCGCGACCCATTACCCGTTTCTGCTTTCCCTTCAGGGCATCCCGTTCGATACGGTCCTCGGGATCCTCGCCCTCATCGCGGGTGTTGCGATCGTCGCCGTCGCTTGGATCCGAAGGCCGAAGCGTCCACTCGACACGCGCGAGAAGGCGATGCGCCTGGCTCCGGGCATCGTGGTCGCGGGCGTCGGTGCCATCGTCGCGGTGTTGCCGTGGTCTCTGTCCTTGTTCGACGTGGCGGACATCCTGATCCACGGGTTCCTCCCGATGCTCGCCTTGGTCCTGATCACTGCGGCCGGGACGATTCTGCTCATGCAGACCTCGATGCTGGAGGTCATGGGAGAGGATTTCATCCTGACGGCGAAGGCGAAGGGCCTGTCGGAACGGGTGGTGCGGAAGCGGCACGCCGCGCGAAACGCGTACCTGCCTGTCGTCACGTCGTTGGCGATCAGCCTGGGTTTCGTCGTCGGCGGAGCAATCATCCTCGAGTACATTTTCTCGTACTATGGGCTCGGTTCGTACCTGCTCATCGCTATTATCTCCAGCGACCGCTTCCTTGCGGGGTCGATTCTCTTCCTCATCTCGGTCCTCGTGATTTTCGGCAACATCGTCGCGGACATCCTGTACGGGGCGCTCGATCCACGTGTTCGAATCTGAGCCGGGCCCGCCTCGCTCCGAATCGATTGGCCCGGTTCTGATTCGTCGGTTGCGACGCGTCCTCCTCACGTCGTGGACGACCCTCCGACAAAGCCGCCTCGGGGTCCTCGGATTCTCCATCGTCATGGTGTTCGCGCTGATGGCGATCCTGGCGCCCGTGATCGCGCCGTACCCCCGCCTCTACGAGGCTCCGCTGATCGACCGATTCGACATCCACTCGTTCAGTCGGGCGCTGCCGCAGAACCAGAGTTACGAAGGCCCGCTTGTCGGCCCGACGACCCCCTTGTTCCCCGATGTAGGGGGCGGCGAGTGGATGATCAACTGGAACACGACCCGCGCGACGGTCTACATGGACTTCATCAAGTACCCTCAGCGAACGAACGAGTCCCCGTTCCTGACCCGGAACCTGTCCCTGCGGCTCGATGCAACCCAGCTGTTCAACGCGAGCCCACTCCCGAGCCCACCGTTGTCGGCGATCTATTGGATCGCGCCCGGTAAGAACATCTCCTTCGAAACGGGTCCGCCGGACAAGAACGGGGCGCTCGCGTATTTCATGAAGCGGGATTTCATCGTCGGCGATCCGTTCACGAACGCCGGCATCTTCCGGGTGACGCTGCCCTTTGATCCCGTGTGGACGGGTCAGGATCCGGAATCGGCCGGATATCTCGTCGCCCAGCCAAACCAGCGCCAGGGGCCGAGCCCCTTTCCGGGTGTTCCAGGTAACCCTTACGGACCCTATCGGTACTTCTACGCCTCCAACGGCAGCGCGACGATGATCTTCGAAATCACGTACGTGCACACGGGGGACCAGACCCCAACCATCACGCCCTCCGGCCGGATCGCCCTCTCGTTCAACGGCACGTTGTCCGCTCCCCCGTTCGTGTACTATCATTGGGCGACCGTGTCCGACGTGGATAGTTCCGGGTTCCGCGCGGGAGCCGGCCAAGCGATTCTCCTGCCGCTCGCGAACCACACGTTGGCCGTGTACAACGTCTCCGGGATCCCTCGGGCGTACGTCCCATTGACCCTCTTCGGGCAGCCAGCGGAGGTAGTCGCCCCGATTGGATACGCTCGGTCGCCGGACACCGCGACGTTCTTCACGTACCTGCAGCTGCGGTCCAGCAACGCGTCTGCAATTGCGACGTTCGACATGGGCCGCCTCCGGATCGCGCACGTGTTCCCGCTCGCGAAGGCCTCTCTCGAGCTGCTCCAAGCTCCGATTAGCGAGGACGGGACGGCCCTTTACCTTGGCTTCTACGACGCGTCCGCGGCCTCGACGATTATGATCGGACTGAACGCCAACCAAACATCGGGGAACCTCACGGCGATTTCCGAATTCCGGCTCACGTTCCCGGGCCGCGTGAACGACTACTTCACCGTGGCCACTCTCGTGAGCGTCTATGTCTTCGAGAACGCGAGGCTGGTCAAGCTTCCCACGACCTTCAAAGTCGCCGGGGCGATCCATATCGAAGAGTTCGGGCTCACGATCCCTCCGGGCGTCAAGGGGATCGTCTACGCCGGGACGACCCACGGGCTCCTGTACGGGGTCTCGTTGAGCCAGGAGGAGCTGAACGGCGCGTGGACGGACTCCTCCACCGGGAAGACGACGTTGTTCACGCTCCTCGGCAAGCCGCGGGTCCCTCTCGCGCCCGGGACCTATCCCTCCGGGAACTCGTATCTCCTGGGCACGGACTTCAATGGCCACGACATCTTGACCCAGCTCCTGTACGGCACCCAGGTCGCCTTCATCGTCGGGATTCTCGCGGCCCTCTTCGGCGTCGGCATCGGCACGTTCGTCGGCGTGATCGCCGGATATTACGGCAAGATGATCGACACCCTGCTGATGCGGACGACCGACATCTTCCTCGTCCTCCCGTTCCTGCCTGTCGTCCTCGTGCTCGTCTCGATCGCCCGACCGAGCATCTGGATCATCATCTTCGTGCTCTCGGCGCTCGGATGGCCGGGGATCGCGCGGGTCATCCGCGCGCAGGTCCTGAGCCTCAAGGAACGTCCGTTCGTGGACGCGGCCCGGGTCGCCGGGGCCTCTGACACCCGTCTGATCTTCCTCCATCTCACCCCGAACGTCTTGCCTTTCAGCTTCCTCTACATGAGCCTCGGTGTGGCGGCGGCGATCATCACCGAGGCAGCCCTCAGCTACCTCGGGCTGGGCGACCCGAACGTGACCTCGTGGGGCGGCATGCTGTCGACGCTCATCACCCTGGGCGGCGGCCTGTACTACTGGTGGTGGCTCCTGCCGCCCGGCCTCGCGATCACGTTCCTCTCGCTCGGCTTCTATCTCCTGGGTCGCGGCTTCGACGAGATTATCAACCCGCGCCTGCGGAGGCGTTGAGGTGCCTCTCCTCTCCGTCCGCAACCTGAAAGTTCATTTCAAAGTCCAACAGGGCTGGGTCCGCGCCGTGGACGGGGTGAACCTCGAGGTCGACGAGGGCGAGACGGTCGGCCTCGTCGGGGAAAGCGGGTGTGGGAAGACCACCCTGGCCTACGCGATCACGCAGCTGCTGCCCACGAATGCGTACGTCCTGGGCGGGCAGATCCTGTTCGGGGGCGAGGCGCCGGCCTCCCGGTATCGCGCGGAATACTGGCAGTTGGCCGAGGCCCGTATGCGGCGCGACATGGAGTCGTTGAAGGCGAAGCTCGATTCGATGCCAAAGACGGAAAACGACTCGAACCCCGGGACCGCGGGAGCGCTCGAACAGCAGCTCGCGGCGCTCGAGAATCCGCTCGCGGAGACATACCGACGGTACCTCGCGAAGGAGATCGGCACGCTCGAGCAGCGGGTCGACGACGCCTCGAATCGGGTCGCCGCGGGCGACGCGAAGATGCGACGCGTCCTCGGCGAGGCGACGGCCCGCTTCCAGGCGGCGAGCCAGGAGGGCGACCTCCTCGGGATCACGCGTCTCAAGGATGGACGCCTGCGGGGATACCATCCGAAGCTCAACGCGATCCGGTGGAAGCAGATCTCCATCGTCTTCCAAGGTGCGATGAACGCGCTGAATCCGGTTTACACGGTCGGAGACCAGATTGTCGAGGCGATTCAGGCCCATGAGGAGCTCGACAACTTCGAGTCCCGCAAACGCGTCAAGGAGCTCTACAACCTCGTCGGCATCCCGGTGGATCGGATCGACAACTACCCCCATGAGTACAGCGGCGGGATGAAACAGCGCGCGATGATCGCGATGGCCTTGGCGCTGAATCCCCGGCTCGTGATCATGGACGAGCCGACGACGGCCCTCGACGTCATCACGGCGTCCAAGATCATGGACGAGGTCCTCGCAATCCAGAAGCAGCTCCACATGACGCTCATCATCATCTCCCACGACGTGTCGACCGTCGCGAAGGTGGCGGACCGGATCGCCGTCATGTACGCGGGGCAAATCATCGAAGAGGCGTCGTCGAAGAACGTCTTCTACCGCACGCTCCATCCGTACACGGAGGGGTTGCTCGGTGCCTTCCCGAGCGTGAAAGGAGAAAAGCGTCGGTTGGAAGCGATCCCGGGGAGTCCTCCCAGCCTTCTGACGCCGCCGAGCGGATGCCGGTTCCACCCGCGCTGCAAGTACGCGAAGGACATCTGCAAGACGACGATGCCGCCGTACGTCATCCCGGAGGCGGGCCATCGCGCCCTGTGTCACTTCTCGCAGGATTTCTTCGCGCAGGGGGGATTGCAACGGAGCTAGACGCGAGATCGCCGGGACTCTGGCCCTCTGGACCGTCTACGCAGAACGATGGTACGGTGGTCCGCGTCCAGGGGTTGCGGAAGTACTTCGAACTCCGGCCCGGATTTTTCAAGGCGCTTCGAGGGAACATCCTGTACGTTAAGGCGGTCGACGGAATCGACTTCACCCTGAAACAGGGAGAGATCCTGGGGCTGGTCGGGGAGAGCGGCTGCGGCAAGACGACGACGGGCCGTCTCGTGGCGCGGCTCGAGACCCCCACGGAAGGCCGGATCCTCTTCCAGGGCGTCGACCTCGCATCTCTGAGCCCCCGCGAGTTGTTCCGATTCCGCCGCGACCTGCAGATGATCTTTCAGGATCCCTACGAATCCCTCAACCCCCGGCACAGCGTCTTGCGTGCGATTTCGGAACCGCTCCTCATCCACCGAATCGTGAGCACCCGCGAGCAGCGGGAAGACTTGGTGATCCGGGCTCTCGAAGATTCGGGGCTGAGGCCGGGACAAGATTTCCTCGAACGGTTCCCGCACGAGCTGTCGGGGGGCCAGCGGCAACGGGCGGCCATCGCCCGGGCGATTGTCCTCAACCCCAAAGTGATCATCGCGGACGAGCCGGTCTCCATGCTCGACGTCTCGATTCGCGCGGGCGTCATGAACCTCATGCTCGACCTGCGCGCGAAATATCAGATGCCGTACGTATTCATCACCCACGACATCGCGGTGGCCCGATACATGGCGGATCGGATCGCCGTCATGTACCTCGGCCGGATCGTCGAGGAGGCGCCGACGGAGGAGGTCATCGCGCATCCGACCCACCCGTATACCCGCGCGCTGCTCTCCGCCGTGCCCGTGCCGGACCCCGCCCACGAATATTCGGCCGTTCCGATCAGGGGGGAGCTTCCGAGTCCGATCGACCTCCCGAGCGGATGCCGCTTCCGGACCCGTTGCCTCTTTGCGAAGGAGATTTGCGCGACGACGGCTCCTCCGAGGATTGAGGTCGCCCCCGGCCACGTCGCGGAATGCCACTTCGCGACCGATATCTTCTCGGGCGCCCTCGTCGAGCCGCCGATGGCACCGGAGGTTCCGACGCTCGAAAACCTCCCCGCGACCCCGGCGGAGGACTTGTGATTCGTCCGGGCAACGGCGCTCGGGGCGAGTGGCCGTTCGCAGCGGCGTTGGCAGGGGCCGTCGCGTGCCTCGTCGTGTTCATGGGCCTCTCCGTCGCGAACTTCGTGTCAGTGGCCCAGGTCCACGGCTCGGCGAGCGTCAAGGCGACCGCGTCCGTCGGCTATCTCGGACTTGCCGCGGACGGGACGCTCCCGAACAAC
>DASWGO010000289.1:0-2192 GCA_036393695.1 Thermoplasmata archaeon | reverse complement strand
GACTCCGGGAACTTCTGGACTCGGTCTGCGACGCGTCGATCGCGGATCGCGATGTCCTGGCGGACGGCGGAGCTCGGCGTCGGGATGGACGTCCCCCGCCGCGGAAGGTCGGCGCGTGCAAAAACCTGTCGGGCGAGGATTAAGAGCGCGCATCCCCATCCGCGCGGACCGAGGTCGCGCGCATGGCGGAGCGTTTCTTCGATTTCTGGCGGGTCGACGTCTTCACCGATACGCCGCTCACCGGCAATCCGCTCGCGGTCTTTCCGAGGGCGACCGGCCTCTCGGCCGTCGAGATGGGAGGAATCGCGCGAGAGATGAATCTCTCGGAGACCACCTTTGTCTTCCCATCGACGAACCCCACGGCCTCCTACCGCAACCGGATCTTCACCCCGGGCGGCGAGATTCCCTTCGCCGGCCATCCGTCGATCGGCACAGCGTTCGTCGCGGCCATGGAAGGCCTGGTCCCTCACCCCGACGGATCCTCCGTCGTGTACCAAGAACTCGAGATCGGCGTGCTCCCGCTCGAACTGATCTGCGAAGCCGGGCAGGTGAAGAAAGTCATCATGACGCAAGGCGAGCCCTCCCTCGGGATGGAGGTCAAGAACGTGGAGCCGCTCGCATCGGCCCTGGGGGTGCGCGTGAAGGACCTCGGCCCGAAAGGGCTGGTTCCCCAGATCGCCGCGACCGGGATTCCGTCCCTCCAGGTTCCGTTTCGTTCGCTCGACGTCGTCAAGGGGCTGGATCCGGACCTGCGGGACCTGGGGAAGGCCCTCTCCAAGTTCGGGGAGAAAGTCGTCTGCTACGCCTTCGCTCTCGGAGGCGAGACGCCCGGCGCGGCCGTCCACGCCCGGAGCTTCGTCCCGGATCTCGGGATCGAGGACCCGGCGACCGGCAGCGCGGCGGGGGCGTGCGGCGCCTACCTGGCCTTCCGAGGCAAGCTCCCCGCGCCGACGTTCGTGATCGAACAGGGAGTCGAGATCCACCATGCAAGCCGCATCGAGGTGAGCGTCGAGACGGAGGGCGGGAAGCCGAGGGTCGTGCGGGTCGGGGGCCAATCGGTCCCCCTCATCCGCGGGAATCTCCGGCTCCCTTGAGCCCCCTCGATCCGACGGAGGGATCCAAGATCGCGACCGGGGCGGAAGTCCAACTCGTCTACGTGTTCGCCGCGCTCCTCGTCCTTGGCTCGGTGCTGCTGGCGTTCCTTCCGCTCTTGCACCACACCTGGACGTTCGCGGCGTCGCGACGGCTGTTCGCCGTATTGCTCGTCGTCATCCTGGCCCTCGGGATCGGAGCGGTCGTCCTGGTGAATTCGGCCATATCGGATCCCGTCTACTTCGTCCCGATCGCGGGGATCACCGTGGGACTGCGCGTGTCCGCTCCTTTCCTTTTGTACCGGCGCATTCAGGACCGGTTGGAGGCGCGCCGATGGTGGAGTGTCTTCCGTTGGTTCGTCGCGGGCGGTTTCGTCGTCTTGATCGCGATTCTCGCGTATCATCTGTTGTTGCTCGCGTCCGGCTCGGAACCCGCGAATGTGGCGGTCTTCAGCGAGCAGCTCGTGATGGCCCTCGGGGCGTCTCTTCTCATCGTCCGAGCGGGTCTCCGGATCCGGCCCCGCGAGACCGCCGAGATGTGGCCGATCTGGTCCGCGGCCGTGCTCTTTGCGATCGCCTTCGTCGTCGTCCTTCCGTACGCGATTCCCGCCTTCGAACTCGTGTACGTCGTCACGGGAATCGTGGGCTGGTCGATCGGCGTCGTCGCCGTCCTCTCCGATTTCTGAGGCCGATGGAGACGGCATCGCACCGGGCTGTCGCCGCGGCTCGGACTACAGTTCGACTTTGATGCCGAGCTTCTCCGTCAATTCCTTGTAGCGGTTCCGGATCGTCACTTCGGTCACGCCCGCGACGTCGGCGACCTCCCGTTGCGTGCGGCGCTCGTTGCACAGGATTGAGGCGATGTAGATCGCCGCCGCGGCGACGCCCGTGGGCCCGCGGCCCGAGGTCAATTCCTTGTCCTGGGCTTCTTTCAGGATCTCGACCGCTCGCCACTGGACTTCGCCGGTCAGCTTGAGTTCGGAACAGAACCGGGACACGTAGTCCTGCGGTTTCGTCGGCATCAACTTGAGCTTGAGCTCGCGGGTCATGAACCGATAGGTGCGGCCGATCTCCTTGCGGCCGACGCGAGACGAGTTCGCG
>DASWGO010000288.1:0-3420 GCA_036393695.1 Thermoplasmata archaeon | reverse complement strand
CTCTCACACCGCTAATGATGTCTCGGCCGGCTGCTTTTTGATCGAGTTTCGACATCAGGTTCTGGGCCCCGTCTCTGGTCGATGCGGTCGCTCCGCGGTACAGGTCGGGAGCGAACGCGACGAATCCGGCGATTGCGAGCTGATCACAGAGGCCCTTAAAGAAGTCGTTTAGACCCCACCATGCGTGGAGGACCAGGACACCTGGTCTGTGGCCCTTCTTCGGGATTGCCAAGTACCCTGAGACTGTCCCTTCGGGACTTTTGAGCTTAACCATTGCCATGCTCTACCCCCTTCCTGGCAACCGGCATTTCCGAATCGACTCATGAAGTTAAGCGTCACGAAACGGCTACTCGACGTCCGTCGCAAAGGCCGGAGTTGCATCGAGTGGGATTTGAACAGGCGACCTCGACTGCGCTATCTTGTCGCCGCTCGGTGCAGTTCCCGACTGCCCTTTCACAACAGTTCGTGGAACCTCGTTGCGGACAGTCCGAGTTGCTTAAGGTGGCGCATCTCATTTGCTTTGCTTGCGGTCCACGATGGCCACTGCATCAATCACTCGGGAGAATGTGCTCGCGTTCCGGCAACGTGCGACGTATCTGCACAGGCGCCTTCCGCCGCGGCGACTCGTCGAGGCGGCGTTCGCAGGACTCCAGGACAGCGCTCCTCGATCCGCCGTCTTGGCGCTCCACGCGCGCGTCGACGATGTGTTGCCGTCCGCTTGGAAAGACCCCGGGTTCGTCCAAGTGTGGGGCCCAAGGGGGGCCGTGTATGTCGTCCCAGCGCAAGACGTGTCCGTCTTCACGCTCGGTCGGTTCCCGCGCAATCCCGTTTTGGGAGACGCCGTGAAAGCCGCCGCCGAAAAAGCGAGGCACGCGTTCCGCGCTCGCCAGACTCAGCCCCATCACGTCCTCGCCGATCGAGCAGTCGGGTTGAATTTCCGCGACTTGAGAATCGCATCGATGACCGGCGAAGTGAGGATCGAATGGGATGGGGCCACGACATCCTGGCGGATCGTCGAGCCTCCAACAGAGGCCCCGGAACCCGCTCGCCTCGAGCTGGCGCGTCGGTTCCTGCGGTCGGTCGGGCCTTCGACGCCCCAGGAATTCGCGTGGTGGTCAGGCGGGTGGGCGGGATCTTTTGGCTCATCTACGCGCGGAGAGCTTTCCGACGCGCAGCAGACGTTTCGTTCTCTCGAAAAGGAACTTGCGGAGGTTGAACTCGAAGGTCAGAAACGCTGGGTGCTTCGGCCGGACCGTTCCAGGTTGGAACACGCGGTGCCCGTTGAAACGGTGCGCCTGCTGCCGGCCGGAGACCCATATCTGGCGTCGGCAGACCGGGCATTGCTCGTCCCACAGCCGCGATTTCGATCCGAATTGTGGCCCAAGTCCGTGTGGCCAGGGGCGCTTATGGTGAACGGTGAGATCGTGGGAGCGTGGCGTCGCCAGGTGGGCCGAGTCACCGTGCGAGGGTGGCGACCGGTGGAACCGAGCGTCAAAGAAGCGGTCGAGGAGGAGGTCTCCGGCATGCCCATCGAATCGGCGAGGAAGGAGGTCCTTTGGTCGACGGGCGACGTCCCCCTGTGAGGTGCGCGGTGACCGCTCGTTCCCTCGAGAGAACGATGCGATCGCAATTGTGTTTGTCGTTAGTGGTGCTCCGGATGGCCCTTCATCCAATGCTTCTCCTCCGCGTTGGGCGTCAGGGGATATCCGACCGACCAGAGGAACACCCGGGCGGTTGCGGGGCCCATGTGCTTGAACTTGTATTGGAGATCCTCGAGTAGCTTCCCTTCGCGCTTCCCAAAACCGGCGATGTACCCCTTCACCGAACCGTGTTCCTTCGCCAAGTCCAAGATCGTCCTTGCGTTCTCGACCGTCGCGCGGATTTTCCTTTCGTTCCGGACGATTCCCGAATCCTGCATCAACGCCCGGATCTCGCGCTCCGATAGCCTTGCGACCTTCTCCGGTGAGAAATCACGAAACGCCTTTCGAAAGTGGGGCCACTTCTTCTCAACCATGCGCCAATTCAAGCCCGCGGTGAAGATCGCCCTGGACATCAGGTCTAGGTACCCCTGGTCGTCCGTCGGGGGAACCGCTTTCCATCCCGGCATGGGAACTGCGACCTTGTTCGCTCTATTTATGCCTACCTTCGCGGCAGTCCTCGCGCCCTTTGAGTGGGTCGTCATTGGCGCAACGTCCGCCGCCTTGTCAGGATGGCCGCGACTGTCCCTTTCACCGAAAAGTGGACCGGGTGGGATTTGAACCACAATCCCGTACGTTGCCTTATCAGGAACAGATTGATTATCGATGGCCCGGCTTCAGGACGAGGATTCGGAGGACGCCCAAGACGACGCGTTGGCCACCGACTCAAGAGGATTCGCAACAAACCGTCAAGCCGACGGAGGTATTCTGATCGGCGAGCAGACCTGCGGGTTGACAAGATGAGGTCCCTGTGACTCAGAAAGTCTGGACCGTCAGAGACCATCTCCAAGGAAAGCCGGCGTCCGTGGTCGAACTCTATAACCGGTTCGTCCGTCTCGTCGAGGCGTGCGGTCCCGTCGTATTATCGGTGTCGAAGACGGCGATTACATTCAAAGGATCCCGCCGCGGGTTCGCAGGCGCTAAGCCGACGAATCGATCACTCGATGGGTACCTCGATCTCCAGCGCCGAGTGAGCGATCCACGCATACGGAGAGCCGATCCTTACACGAAGCGACTGTTTGTGCACCATTTTCGCGTTACCACGTCCGACGAGCTCGACGAAGAGTTTGCCAGATGGGTTCGCGAATCCTACGAGGTCGGACAAGGCGGCCACCTCAGACCGTAAGGGCCGGTTGGCCCGCCGATGGGTCCCGCAGGGATCCGCAACCCGCAGCAGATGCAGGTGTGGGAGATGCACAAGCACACGATTCCAGGATGGACTGGACCTTCGGGTTGAGGCCGGAGTGGACCGGGTGGGATTTGAACCTCAAGACTCTATCAATGAATGATGGGACGTGGGCGGATGGACCGACTCCCTAGCTCTCCGTCTTGGCGCGGCCAGCTACGCGAGCGTCACGGGGACCTCTTCGAGGATGCCGGATGCGCGTCGTATCCTGAAGCGAACAGGTTCACCAGGCTGATGCTTCTTGATCGCGTCTTGGATGGTCTTGATAGAGTCCCAACTTTCATTTCCGATTTCCTGGCCGTCCACGAGGAGGACGAAATCCCCGACACGAACGCCCGCACGAGCGGCCGGGCTGCCGATGCGAGGCGGCCGCACCCGAATGCCGCTGACTTGTTCTTCAGCGCGAGCCGCGCTCGCCTCGCGCCATACGTCAGCCACCGTGTTCCTGCCGTGCGGGGAGCAAAGGCACACTCCGAGACCACAAGAGGGGCATTTGCATTGACACTCTTGGCCGGCCTTCCCGAGTTCCCAGACCGC
>DASWGO010000287.1:0-2428 GCA_036393695.1 Thermoplasmata archaeon | reverse complement strand
CAACGGTCGTCACCATTTGGAGGCGTGTTTCAGCTCCCTCGGGAAACAGTCGGTTGATGCATACGAAACGATCCTCATCGACAACGCCTCCCAAGATGGCAGCGCAGACTTCGTTCGTCGGAATTTCCCGCGGGTCCGGGTGATCGAGTCCAAGACGAACCTGGGCTTCGCGGGAGGGAACAACCTCGCCGCCAAAGAGGCCACGGGCGACGTCCTGGTTTTTCTAAACGACGACACCGAGGTGGACCCCCTTTGGCTCGAAAAGCTCCTCTCCCCGTTCGACTCCGATCCACGGGTCGCGGTCGCGGGCTGCAAGATGATCGACTTCTTCGACCGAGACGTTGAGATCCGCGTCCTCTGCGACCTGTTCGGGTCCGCGATCAACTATGGCGTTCCTCGGAGTCCCGATTCGCCCGGATACGAGGATGTCTTCTATGTCCCCGGGTTCGCCCTCGCCATCCGGAGACCGGTATTCCGAGAGGTCGGGGGCTTCGACGACTCCTACTTCATGTTCGCAGAGGACATCGACTTGGACTGGCGGGTCTTACTAGCCGGCTACCGAATGGTGGCAGTCCGCAATGCGATCGTTTACCACAAATTCGGGGGTTCCGTGCCAGGCGCTCAAATCGTCGTTGCGGACGCGAGACCGTTTCGGACCGCACTCTGGAAACGGGAACTTGGCGAGAAGAACCTGATCACGACCCTCCTGAAGAACTACAGCGCGTGGAATCTGGCGTGGGTCATGCCCAGTTACCTCTCCGTCTTCCTTCTCGAGTTACTCTTCTTCGCTGCAAAGCGGAGAGGGGACGTTGTTCGGGCATACGGGCGGGCGCTTGTCTCGAACGTGCGGGGCCTGCGGAGGACCCTCTCGGTACGACAACGCATCCAAGCGACGAGGAAGGTGCCCGACCGCGTGATCATCCGACAGACGAGGCTGGGCAGCGTGAAGGTCCTTCAAGCCCAGAAGACGGGCTTTAGGGTTGAGATTTCTTCTTGATGTCAGCGACGCCGTGACTCTCGCGCGTCGTCGGACGGCTTGGAAGTACTCTTGCCCCGCGCCGGGTACGCCTGGAACTCGGGAAACGGAGAGTCCTTCTCGGACAAGCCCAGTGCTGAGCCGCCGACCGAGCTTTTGTCAAGCCTGCCGTGAACCTTAAGGCACCGAATCATGTATCCAGCCATCGTTTCGTTTGATTCGGACTTCGAAGGCCATGGGGCTTGTGGAAGGCCAGCCGGTCAACGTCGTCTCCTCGTCTCTCGCGGCCGCGCCGGGGAGCGCCTCGGGTGCCGAACCGTCGAAGCGGGCTGCGAATCCCGCGCTGACCGTTTTCCTTCCCGTTCACAACGAGGCCGAAATGATTGGAGAAGTCCTCGACGTCGTCTATCGCGAAGTCGTCGTTCCGACCGGCGCCGATTTCCTAGTATGCGAAGACGGAAGCACAGACGGAACCGACGAGGTCCTCCGAGAGCTTGCGAAGAGGTATCCGATGCGTCTCCTGGCGGGGGGGAGCCGAAAGGGATATGCGGACGCCGTGCGAGAAGGCCTTCAGCAGATTCGAACGCCCCTTACCTTCTTCGCTGATTCGGACGGCCAATACGACCCACGCGACTTCTGGCGCCTGTGGCCGCACGCAGCCGAGTACGACATTGTCGTCGGGCGCAAGGTTGTTCGGGACGAGCCCCTCCATCGCATCTTGCTGTCTCGAGGGTTCCATGTCCTCGCCAAGATGGCCACGCAGGTGCCCCTCAAGGACATGGACTGCGGCTTCCGGCTCGTGCGCAAAGAGGTGGTCGAGGAAGTCCTCCCCGAGGCCACGACCTTGCGATACAGCTTCTGGGCCGAATTCACAATGATTGCCTACCGCAAGGGGTTTCGGATTCTGGAGGTCCCGATTACCCATCGGTCCCGTCCTCGAGGCACGACCTCCATCTACACCGTGGATCGCTTACCCGGCATCATGCGCCACCAGTTCGTGGGGCTGCTGACCCTCGGAAGGCGGCTCAGGGATCCCCGCAGAGGGCACTGACATGGAATCCGGGGTGGCCTCGGACGTCTCGTACCCCGTGCGCGTGCTAGCGGGGGTCCTCTCAGGGGCGGTGGCCGCACCTATATAGGAGGATCTTCGTGAAGCGCCCACCGTCCGGGACAATGGATCCCCGCTTGCGCCTCGCGGCCGTGATGCTGGTCCTCCTCATCTTCCCGGTCGCCTACGTTGCCGCGATCAACGCCGTGTTGCCTCACACGAGCTTGGCGTTCGAGGCCGGTTGGACCGATCAGGGCTTCTCGGGGTGGACCGTCAATGTGAGCCAGGGCACCAGCGCCGTCATTTCCGTTTCAAACGGGACCTTGTCGGTGATCTCCACCGGGACGGTCACGCCGCAACAATTTGTCGCCGCCGACTCGCCGAATCTCCCGCAGGTCGACATC
>DASWGO010000286.1:0-2300 GCA_036393695.1 Thermoplasmata archaeon | reverse complement strand
GGTATCCCAACCGAAGGAGTAACCGATGGACGATCGACTCCAGCGCGTGCGCGAGCAGATCGACCGAGAGGTTTCTCGACGTCATGCCAACCGCGTCCTCCACGGGCACCCGTCGCCCCTGTTCTGGCTCGATCAGGACATTCCCGTCGAGTCGGTCATGGAGCACCGACGTACCACACGTCTTGTCTTTCCGACCCGGCTGAGCCTGTACGTCGCGACTCCTTACTGTCTTCCGACCAAGCCTGATCGATGCGGCTTCTGCCTCTTCCCGAGCGAGATCTACCGGAACCAGGAGCAGCTCGACGTGTACCTTCGCTATCTCGGCCGCGAAGGCGCGATGTACAGCCGCTTCTTCGAGGAAGACCGACCGACCAGCGTGTATTTCGGCGGAGGGACTTCGAACCTCTACAAGGCCAGACAATACGATCAGTTGCTCGCGATCGTTCGCCGGATGTTCCCGAGACTGGAGCCCGGGACGGAGATAACTCTCGAAGGAGTTCCCCAGCTCTTCACGAAAGAAAAGCTCGTCGCGATGAGGAACGCTGGAATCACTCGGATCAGCATCGGGGCCCAGCAGCTCTCCGATGAGATGATCAAGATGAGCGGGCGAAAGCAGAAGGCCTCCCAGGTGCTCCATGCGATAGCCTGGTGCCACGAACTCGGGTTACGGAGCAGCGTCGACCTTATCTTTGGCTGGCCACGCCAGACCGTCGAAGGAATGCTCAAGGACCTCGACACTGTCGTGCAGGCCGGCGTCGGCCACATCACCCACTATGAACTGAACGTGGCCGGCCGGACGGACTTCGCCCGGAACCGCCGGCCGGAGCTCCCATCGACCGACCAGAACGTCACAATGTACCGCGCGTCCGCGGAATTCCTCCGCAACCACGGGTACGCGCAGGTGACGACGTTCGACTGGGAGAAGACGGAGATCGACACACTTCGTTACGAGGACCACTGGTACAGGCGTTTCGCGCATGGTGACGGGGCGGCAATCGTCGCCACCGAGACCTGGGCCTGGGGCTTCGCCGGCGTCTCTGTCTTCCCGGGGACTCCTGGTCTACCCGGGTGGAGCTACATGAATTGCAGGCGCGTCGAAGAGTACTTCGCCCGCATCGACCAGGGGCGGTTTCCCGTCGAGCGGGGGTTCCACTACACGGAAAAAGACCTGCGCCTCATGATCCTCTTCCAGATGCTCCAGTGCCTCCGTGTTGACCTGCAGCTCTACGAGAAGCTCTTCGGCGTGAACCTCGTCGATGAGTACCGCGACATCTGGCCGGTGCTTCGGGAGAGGGGATGGGTGGAGGTCTCGGAGCGCCAGCTCACCCTTGTCGGTGACGGCGTGTTCTATACACCATTGATTCAGGGCCTGCTCGCCGCCGAGCGGCTGGAAGAGCTGCGGAAGGTCAAGTTCTCGAACCGGGCGAGCATCGGGGCTGAATCGGACCGGACTCAGGAGGTAGCCTAGATGGCAGTCGAACAGGACGCGCTCGGGTCGGAGACGCGTGTACGCGAAAGAGGGCGGATGAAACCAGCCGGCGTTCACGTCAGGACGGATGACGGAGTGGAGCTGGCGCTTCACCGGGTTTCCGGGGCGGTTTGGCAGGGGTGTCCCGTCTTACTGACGCACGGCACCTTCTCGAACGGGCAGGTCTGCGCGGGGCTGGCGGGATTCCTCGCCGACCACGGGTTCGATTGCTGGGTGCTGGAGCTGCGAGGTCACGGCCAGAGCGAACGAGGCCACGTCAACGCAGACTTCGAGCGGTTCGCCATGTTCGACGTCCGGGCCGGCTTTCAGGCGGTACTCCGGGCCACGGGAAAGGAGCAAGTCTTCCTCGTGGCCCACAGCGGCGGCGGCCTGGTGTTCGTGATGTACCTTGCGCGAAATCCGGAAGCCAGGGAACGGGTGCGCGGACTGGTCACGCTGGCGAGCCAGGCGACCGAAGCGGGCGCGACGCTACGAGGACGGGCGAACGCGACACGGATCATGCTGATCAACAACCTCGCCGGCCCGGCGCGCCGCCGCCTGCTGGGCTTCGGGCCGGAGGACGAATTCCGCGGGGTCGTGAACCAGTGGTTCCGGTGGAACTGGCGTCGTCGCTGGCTAGGTAACGACGGCTTTGATTATCTGGAGGCGGCGAAGGGCATCACCGTTCCCACGCTCTGGTTCGCGGGCGCCGCTGATCGCTACATCGCTCCCGTCCGTGGCTGCCGCCGAATCTACGAGGCCCTCGGGAGCAGTGACAAGGAGTTCGTGGAGTGCGGGAAAGCCTCCGGCTTCTCCGAGGACTACGACCACA
>DASWGO010000285.1:0-2263 GCA_036393695.1 Thermoplasmata archaeon | reverse complement strand
CTCACGCGGCAGCCCACCGAAGGGCGGTCCCGCCAAGGCGGTCTGCGATTCGGCGAGATGGAGCGGGATTGCCTGATCGGCCACGGCGCCGCGATGGTGATCAAGGACCGCCTCCTCGACGAGTCCGACGGGACGATCCAGTATGTGTGCGGCAACCAGGATTGCGGGCACTTCGCGATCAAAGATCGGAAAGGGAACCTTCGCTGCCCCGTCTGCGAGAACACCTCGAAGATCTATCCCGTGCAGACCTCGTATGCATTCAAGCTCCTGCTCGACGAACTCCTGTCCTTAGGGGTCGTCATGCGTCTGCAGCTGGAGGACATGCGATGATGTCTTCGATGAGGGGGGTCACGAAACGAATCCAGGCGATCAAGTTCGCCCTGTTGAGCCCCGACGAGATCCGGCGGATGTCGGCGACGAAGATCATCACCGCCGACACCTACGACGACGATGGATTCCCGATCGACATGGGCCTGATGGATTCCCACCTCGGGGTCATCGAGCCCGGCCTCCGATGCAAGACGTGCGGCGGTAAGGTCGACGATTGCCCGGGCCACTTCGGGCACATCGACCTTGCGATGCCCGTGATCCACGTCGGCTATGTGAAGGACATCAAGAAGCTCCTTCAGGCGACCTGCCGAAAGTGCGGCCGCCTCCTCCTCACGCGCCAACAGGCACAGGAGTACATGGCGGAGATGGAACAGGTCGAGGAGCTCGGCGGCGACGTGACGGAGGTCGGCTTCGTCACAAAGGAGACCGCCCGCGAGGCGCAGAAGCGCCAGCGGTGTCCCCATTGCGGCGAGGAACAGGGCAAGGTCACCCTCGATAAGCCGACGACGTTCCGGGAGGACGGCCACAAGCTCACGCCGAAAGAGGTGCGCGAGCGCCTGGAGCGGATCCCGAACGAGGACCTCCGTGTCCTTGGGATGAATCCGGAGGTCGCCCGACCGGAGTGGATGGTCCTGACCGCGCTGCTCGTCCCGCCGGTGACCGTTCGTCCGTCGATCACCCTGGAGAGCGGAGACCGCTCGGAGGACGACCTGACGCACAAGCTCGTCGACGTCCTGCGGATCAACCAGCGCCTCCGCGAGAATCGAGATGCCGGTGCGCCCCAGCTCATCGTGGAGGACCTGTGGGAGCTCCTTCAGTATCACGTGACGACGTACTTCGACAACCAGACGTCGGGAATTCCGCCCGCCCGGCACCGGTCCGGACGTCCACTGAAGACGCTCGTCCAGCGGTTGAAAGGCAAGGAAGGCCGCTTCCGTTCGAATCTGTCGGGCAAGCGCGTGAACTTCAGCGCCCGGACCGTGATTTCCCCGGACCCGATCTTGTCGATCAACGAGGTCGGCGTGCCGGTGGAGGCGGCCCGCGAGCTGACCGTCCCGGTCCACGTCCAGGCGTACAATCTGGAGATCGTCAAGCAGTGGGTGAAGCGGGGTCCGACGCCGCTCGGTCCCCTGGGCGAATATGCGCCCGGGGTGAACTATGTCATTCGGCCGGACGGCCGGCGGATCCGCGTGACGGAGAAGAATGCGGAAGTCGTCGCCGAGGCCGTCGAGATCGGCTACACGGTCGAGCGGCAACTCGTCGACGGCGACATCGTGCTGTTCAACCGGCAGCCCTCGCTGCACCGGATGTCGATGATGGCGCACGAGGTCCGCGTCATGCCCCATAAGACGTTCCGCTTCAACTTGGCCGTGTGTCCTCCGTACAACGCGGACTTCGACGGCGACGAGATGAACCTGCATGTGCTGCAGAGCGAAGAGGCGCGCGCAGAGGCCCGGGTCCTCATGCGGGTGCAGGAACACATCCTCTCCCCGCGGTTCGGCGGCCCAGTCATCGGCGGCATTCACGATCACATCTCCGGCTCGTTCCTCTTGACCCACAAGGAGAGCAAGTTCACCCGGGAGGAGGTCACGTTCATCCTCACCAAGATCGACATGCGGGACCTTCCGCAGCCGGACATCAAGAAAGGCGGGAAGGAGTTCTGGTCCGGCAAAGCGCTGTTCTCCGCGATCCTGCCGAAGAACCTCAGCATGACGTTCAAGTCCTCGATCGCGCCGAAAGGCGACATCGGCTTGAAGGAGCTGAAGGAGGAAGACTCGCTCGTCGTGATCAAGAACGGCGTCATCGCGTCCGGCACGATCGACGAGAACGCGATCGGCGCCTTCAAGGGCAAGATCGTGGACAAGCTGGCCCGGGACTACGGCCCGGATGCCGCGCGGGAGTTCATCGACCGAGCCACGAAGATGGCGATCGG
>DASWGO010000284.1:0-5060 GCA_036393695.1 Thermoplasmata archaeon | reverse complement strand
GTCACATTCCCGATGACGAGATTCCGCACGACGATGTTGATGTCATATGCTAGCGTGCCTTCGCCAACCGCCGCCACGATCCGGTCCGTGCCTTGGTTCTGATACCGCATGGCCCGCGTCGCGGAGACGTTCTCGTCCACGACCAGTGCGTACGTCCCCGGGACGAGGCCGAAACCGTAGCCGCCGTTCGAATCCGTCTGGGTCGCACTGCCGACCGCGCCATTCCCGAGGGGAACCGCGGTGACGGTCACGGGATGGCTGAGGACTGCCGATCCGTTCACGAGGACGCTCCCCTGGACCTGGACGGGGACCGGGGTGAGGGCGATCGGCATCAGGGTACGGAGTTGAATCGGGGACGAGGATCCGATCGGTCGGTCGGCAAACCCGGCCGCGGTCACGAGGCCGGCGTACGTCCGGTTGGCGAACAGCGGGATCCGGAACTCGCCGGTCCCGTTCGTCGTGAAGAAGATGTGTGCGCCGCGGTCGTCCGTCAGGCTGAGGTGAGCCCCGGCGATCGCCTCGCCCGGATTGACCCCGCTGTTCCGGTTCACGTCGCGGTAGACGGTCCATCCGACCGTTTCTGACGTGGCGACGAGGGCGATGTCGAGGCGGGTCGTCCCCGTCAAGGTGACGCTCGCGAAGTACGCGCCCGCCTGGTTAAACGCCTCGAGGTCGTACGTCCCGACCGGAAGGAATGTGAAGTATCCTCCGGCCGTGTCGGTCTGGAGCCACACCTGGCCGGCCGCGTTCGCGAGGGCCACCGTCGCCCCCGGATTCCGGACCGCGGGGTTCGCGTCGCTCACGGTGCCGCTGAGCCGGACACCTTGCACGAACATCGCGTCGAACGATGTCGTGCCTCCACGAGCCACGACGACGCGACCCAACGTCGCGTACAACAGGTTCGAGGCGTAGAAGCGTCCGCTGACGAACCACTCTCCCGCCGGAAGTCGGATCGAGTACCGTACGTTCGCATCGGACGTCGTCTGGCGGACCGTCCGCGGCTCCGATGCGGACTGGAAGCTCAGGGTCGCGAACGGCTGCGCGGTGCCGAACAACGTCGTGGTGCCCGAGACAGTCCCCACGGGCAGCAGCGTCACGTTCAGCGACTGGTCCGCATTTGCGGCGCGGATGCGGGTCGGGATCGACGCGAGGTCTCCATCCGTCGCGGTGAGCGTGTAGTTCCCCGCGAGGAGTGGACGCACGAGGAACGACCCGTCCGCCGCCGAAGTGACCGGGATGATCGTGGAGTTCGTCTCATCGAGGAATTCCATCTGAGCCGACGGCTCGACCCCACCGAGACTCGAGACGGTAAATCCGCGGACCGCCGCATACGGCACGGCTATTCCTTGGGTCGCGTCGGTCTGCGTGATCGTCAGGGTCGCGGCGGTCAACGTGCGTCCGTTCAACCCGATCGACACGCGATACGAGCCTTCGGGCAGACCCGCGATCGTGTAGGTCCCGTCGGTCGCCGATGTCGCGGTGCGGCTGTAGCCGAACAATGCATGCGTGAGCGTGATGGTGGTGCCGGGCGCGGAGATGTCCGCTGCGCCGAACGAGCCGTCCCGGTTCAGGTCGAAGAAAACGGTGCCTTGGGCGGTGTGGGAGGCCACGTGGAAGTCCCTCGTGATCATCCAGTCCGGAACCCCGTCCCCGTTTGCGTCGGCGGGCGCGCGCATCGCCTGGTCGATCGTCACCGGGAGGGTCACCGACGCCAGGGACCGAGCGCCGACCAGGGTCGTCCGGATCAGGTTGCCGATCGACGCGGTGATCGTCACGTTCCCGAAGGGGACGATCGCGCTGTAATGGCCTTGCGCGTCGCTCTGCGTGACGTAGTGCGGCGTGCCGAGTTCGTCCGTCACGGTGATCCAGACGTGGGGGAGCGGCGTCGACCCGGCGTACACCGTACCGTTCACCATCGCGCCGTCGTAGTACCGCAGGAACACGACCCCGTTCGCTACCGTGGACTGCGTGCTCAGGTCCACGACCCCTTTGATCGTCCCGGCCTGGATGGCGGACTGCATCCGCTGCGCCTGGTCGAAGTTCATCGCCTGCCACGCGGTCGTGTGGTTCGCCGGATCGGGGAACGGATTGTAGTACGCGGTCCGGTACACGACCCGCCAGTGGGTGAGGTTCCATGCGGGGACCGGCGGATTCGCTTGGAGGGCCTGGCTGAAGCCCGGGACCCCGGTGTCCGTCGAGTTGAGGTCCTTCGGCGAATAGCCGATGTAGGCCCGGTAGAACATCGAGTGGTAGAACGCCGGTTGGTACTGGATCGTCTGGCTCTGAATCTGGTCTCCCGGGGCCACGAACTGAATCGGGATGTTCGAGCCGCGGTTCGTCGTCGCGAGGATCTGGAAGAATTCGAACGGCAGGACGCGGCCGTCCGGAAGGTTCAGGACGCGGTGGTCCGACAGCTTCGCGGGCGCATAGAAGATCCCCGTGTTCGAGGCGCTGATCGGGAACAGCCGCGCGTCGACCGCGAAGTAGCCGATGTCCCAGCCCGTCGCGGCTCGGACGTCGTGGTACAACGAGACGATGCGGTCCTCGCTCATCCGGCGGGTGAAGAGGCTCGTCAGGAAAATGAACTGCGCATTGAGCGGCTGGAGATCCGGCGCCCACAATCCGAACGTGACCGGGTCGGCGAGGACGACCGAGATGTAATCCTGGGATCGCGCGAAGACGCTCCGGATCGTCTCGACCGGAAGGCCCGCGTCCAGGAGGACCGTCTTTACCGCGGGCCGGAAGTCCCGACGGTGCGTGACGAAGTCCCCTTCCAAGAGTCGAATCGTGAGGAGGGCGATCCCGGCCGTCTCGTTCTGCGCCGTGATGAACTGGCCGGCGATCGCGACGCCGTCCTGGAAGTTGTCCGCCACGGTCGGGTGGGCCCCGCGGTCGACGGCCTCGAAGCCATAGTCCCACCATGAGAGGTACGCGGGACGGAGCTCCGGGGGCGTATTCGAATCTTGGGTCGCGAACCACTGCCACGCCGCCGGATAGTAGTCGGTCGGCTTCGGGACGCTGTAGCCGAACGCCCCGAAATAGAACGGCGATCCGCTGCTCGGACTATAGCCCGGGGACCGCAGGAACGAGGGCAGGAGATTCGCGACCTGCTGATCGTACTGGGTCTTGAGCTCGAACGGGATCGACGCGTCGACGGCCCACCAGACGTTGGGCAGGACGACCAGGAAGACGATTCCGAGGACCACGAGGACGTGACGCGGCTTGAGGGATTTGCGGACCGCATTCCGCCAGCTGCCGGCCGCGAGCGACCGGTATGTGCGGCGCATCGTCGTGAAGTCCGCGCGGACGAGGACCTGGTCGATCGCGTACCCCGCGCTGATCGCGAACGCGGGCGAGGCGTTGAAGATGAACCGCGCGGCCGTGATCGCCATGAAGATCGCGGCGAAGGCCCAGACCACGACGAGGCTGTACGCGGGCTCTCGGCGCCGCGGAATCTGCCAGAGCAGATACGCGACCGCAAGGAGGCTCATGCCGAACGTGAACAGGCCGAAGGACAGGATCATTTGCGACATGCCGGGCGACTGGTCCTCCGCGATCGTCGTGACGACCTTCGTCTGGACGAAGTACCCTGCGCCGGTGAAGAACGCACTCGCGAGCGTCGGGTTCACGAGGACCCCGATCCCGAGGCCGACGGCTCCCGCGATGAGGGTGCTCGGGATCACGAGGGTCCACGGGTAGTCGCGGGTGACGGAGAAGGCGAGGCCGAGCACGAACGCCGCGAAGAACAGGTACGCAGGCACGTCGAACCACACGCGGATTTGAGCGCGGACAAGGTACCACTGGAAGGCGAGGGCGAGGGGCGTCGCAAGGGCGAGTGTGAACAGGATCCACGTCCCCATCGTGTCGTCGTTCCGGAGGCGGGCGAGGAACAGCTCGACCGCGAACCAGACGATCAGGATCACGCTGACGTACGCCCAGCCTTGCCAGGCGAGGGCGATGACCGCGACGCACAGCCCGGCGAGGAGCGCGTACAGGACGCTCGCGCGGTTCTCCCGGAAAAAGGCGCGCAGGCCCGACGTGATCGAATCCCGTCGAAACCAATTCTCGACCCATCGCTTGCGGTTCATCGTCTTCAGGGCGCGGAGGAAGCAGTAGAACGTCGAGACGACGAAGAACAGCGTGAAGGCGTCGTGGTCTGCATCCGTCGAGGCGCTCCGCTGGAGATGTCCGACGCTGATTGCGAGCAACAGCGCGGCGACGATCCCGGCCCGCCGGCCGAACGCCTCCTTGGCGAGGGCGTACGTCGGGAAGACCGTCAGGGCGCCGAAGAGGCCCGTGCTCAACAGGAACGTGAACATGACCGCCTTCCAGGCGTCCCCGAACAACGGCGCGAAGAGCCGACCGACCACGAGGGAGAACCACGGGAACAGCGGCGGCCGTGGATTCGGCAGGGTGAACGGATAGCTCAACATCGGGTCCGTGCCCAGGTCCTTGCCGGTCTGGAACGAATAGCATAAGGCGCGGTGCCAGTAGTACGAGTCCGAGCCGCCGGACACGGGCAGCGTGTAGATCGTGTCGCAGTTCACGTTCGGTTGGTTGAAGGCGAGGCCGGCGACGAAGTAGACGCGGAGGAACAGGGCGACGCCGAAGATCAACACGAGGACCGCGACGGTCCGCCAGTGCGTGCGGAGCCAGCCTTTCCCATCGTCCAAGACTCGACAAACCTCCGGGAGGTTGCGCCCATGAGGGAACGCCTATTTAGGCATTGTCGGAATTCTCGGAGGGCGCAGTCCTCCCGATGGAACGCGCCGCCAAGAGGCTTTTGGAACGGCCCTCGGACGCACGGGCGCGCGATGGGCTTAAGTCGGACGCTCCCCTTCCCGCGAGGGATGAAGCGAGACCTCATGGAGATCCTGTGCTGCCCCGTGTGCAAAGGGGATCTGGAGCTCCGGGTCGATGTCGAGAAAGACGAGATCCTCGAGGGCTCGCTCTTCTGCAAGCATTGCAACCATCGGTACGAGATCAAGGACGGGATTCCGGACCTGTTGCCCCCGGACTTCAAATGAGGCACGGGACGCCCCGTGCACACGAGGTCACGC
>DASWGO010000283.1:0-3761 GCA_036393695.1 Thermoplasmata archaeon | reverse complement strand
ACGCGGCCTTTCCAGTCCGGCGTCTCGGGACGCGAGATCGTCGGGTAGAAATGGAAATTCGAATGCTCCCGCTCCCACTTCTCGATGAGGCTGCGGTAGATCAGGTCGTGCACGTACCGCACGCCGAAGACGACATGGAACTCATGGCCTCGGTCGAGGCCATGCGCCCAGATATGGCCCATCATCGCGATGAACGGCGCGACCCCCGTCCCGGTCGCCACGAACACGGTGTCGTACCGGATCGGCTCGGGGATCACGAAGCGGCCCAGCGGCCCGATCGACTGGAGCTTCGTCCCCGGGGGGACGTGGTAGAGGTAGTTCGACATGAACCCGCCCTCGACGATCTTGATGCAGAGCTCGAGATAGTCCTTGTTCTCCGGCCATGACGCGATCGAATAGGGGCGGGAGATGCGCTTGCCGTCTTTCTCCGCGAAGATCGAGATGAACTGCCCCGGCTCGAAGTCGAACACGGGCTCATTTTCGAAGGTGAACCGGATGAGGTACGTCGGCGGAAACTTCGGGGCGATGTCGAAAACTTCCTTCACGATCACGGTGTGTTTGCCGGACCGGAACTTGACGGGCGGCTCCTGAACGGCGGGTTTTGGCACAGCCACCGCCTTCGCCGGAGCCGTCCCGCGAATCATACCAAGTTGGGCACCCAGCGAACCGATTTAAACATTTCTTCACGAATGTGAAACTGCGCGAGCCACCGTTACGCGCAGCCAGCGTGGGGCGTTTATCGAGGCTTCTCAAGGAAGACGTTGGCGTACAACAGGCCCGCTACGATCGCGCCGATGAACGGCCCGATCCAGTACACGTACCAGTTGTCGAAGAACTGTGCGACGATCGCCGGCCCGAACCACCGCGCGGGATTCATGGCCGCGCCGGTCAAGGGTCCGCCCATCAGGATGTCGAGCGAGATGGTCAGCCCAATCGCCAGGCCGCCCACCGCGTTGAAAGAGCCTTTCGGATCGATCCCCGTGCCGTACACGACGAAGACTAGGAAGAACGTTAGGATGGCCTCGACCAGGATGGCCGTTCCCCAGCCGACCGCCGGCCCGAGGGCTGGAGTGCCGAGGTGGTACGTCTGCCACTCCGCCGCCGGAAACACGCCGAGGAGGGCGACGGCCGCGACGGTCGCGCCGAGCAATTGCGAGACCCAGTAGACGAGAGCCAACCGACCGGAGATTTGCCGACCGACGAGGGCGCCGAGGGTGACGGCCGGATTAAAGTGCCCGCCCGAGATGTGCGCGAGCGCGGACGCCATGACGCCGATCGCGAGTCCGTGCGCCAGGGCGATGACGACGAGGTCCGTCCCGCCCGTGGAGATAATCGCTCCCGCGCCGATGAAAATCAGCGTAAAGGCCCCGATGAATTCCGCGACTCCCTTCCGCCACGCGGCGACCGCCATCTCCCGTCTCCCCCGGCGGCGTAGCGGCGCCGTCTATTTGTAGTTTGTTCGGCGCGGCCGCGGAGCGGTCTCACCTGATGTACGACGCCGATCCCCGGTCGAAGCCAGGGACGAACTCGAGGGCCAGCTGCGACGGCTGCCACGCGGCGTCCGGGAAGACGAGGTTCGGGAAGAACCGCGCCGTGTCGGCTGAGATCTGCGTGACGAGATGATCGACTCCGAACAACGTCTCGAGGACCCGGTGCGCCTGCTCGCGACACACCCGCTCGTCCACGAAGCCGATCGAGTGCAGGTACTCATGCAGGAGCACGTAGAACGCGTAGGGCTTGTAGAGCCGCGGGTTCGTCTCCTGAATTCGTAGGAGGGGGACCTTGTTCATCACAATCACGTTGCTCGCGACCGGATAGAACGCGCCGAGGAACCCCTGCGGGTGATTCCCGAGATCCGCGAGGGCGAGCATCAAGCCCGCCCGGGTGCGCCCGAGGACGGCCTCGACGGCCCGCTTCACCAGCTCGAAGACGTCGGCGAGGGTCCGTGCCTGGTCGAGCTTCGCGCTGAAGTCCATCGACCGTCCAACGGCGTCGGTGAGACTTAAGACATTGCTCGAGAGAACTCGACACGGGAGCACCGGGATTCCGTCCCCTCAAATCCGGCGCCGCGGGGGGGCCGGGCCCTCTGAATACCACCGCTGGGAAAACCACTGAAACATTTATCCGACGGGATATCGAGGCATATACGAAGCCCACCGAGCCCGTGAGGATCGCAATCCCATGGTCGCGCCCTCTCCGTATTACGCCGCATCTCCCCTCCGAAGGACGGCCCCGAGCCTTCCCTTCGGCTGGGGCGCCGTGACCGTCGTCTTGGTCGGAGCCGCCCTCTTGATCATTGGCATCCTGCTGATCCTCTACGGGTTCCTCAATTTCCTCACGGGGACAATCGGAGCGGCGACGAGTTCGTCCTTCTCCGTGATGGCATTCTTCCAATCCTTCTTCGGAGCCGTCATGCTATTCGTAATCGGAGGCGTCCTCGCGGGAATCGGCGGCTGGCTAATCCGTCTTTGGTGGATCTTCCTTCTGGTCGGCGTCGTGACCGGCGCGGGGAACGTGGGAAACACGGCCCATGAGCGCGCCGAACGCACGTCCGATGTCCGCGTCCGCTGTCGCAACTGTGGTCGCCTGAACCCCGAGTTCGTCCAGTTCTGCATGGCCTGCCAGAAGCCCGTGTGACCCGACCGTTGCGCGTTCGTTCGGAACCTATTTGAGTCCGCGGCGGGGTTCGCGCCGACCGATGGGGCTCGTCACCCGGTTTGCCCGACAATGGGTCGCCGGGGAGACGATGGTCGATGCGCTCCGCGTGGCGAAAGAGGCGAATGCGCGCGGGATTGAGGCCCTGGTAAACCATCTCGGGGAGCACTACCGCGAGAAAGCACCCGTCGAGGCGACGCGCCGCGAATACCTGAACCTGCTCGCGGCGATGCAGGCCGAGGGCATCCGCGGGGAGGTGAGCCTGAAGCCGACCCAGTTCGGAGTGTTGATCGATCGGGCGTATGCGCTGTCCGAGATGATCCCGGTGCTTGAAGCGACGCGAGCGACCGGTCGGGTCCTGTGGCTCGACATGGAAAGCGCCAACACGACGGACGACACGATCTGGATCGGTGAACAGCTTCTGGCTCAGTACGACCGCGTGGGGATCTGCCTGCAGGCGAACCTCAAACGGACCGCGAACGACCTCGACCGGCTCATCCGGCAGGGCGCCCGAGTCCGCCTGGTGAAGGGCGCCTACAAGGAGACGCCGGAGATCGCCTACCGGACGCGGTTCGAAATCGACCGAGCGTATCTCGCGCACCTCGAGACGCTGTTCGCGACGGCCCAGCATTTTGCGGTGGGGAGCCACGATGGGCGGATAATCGACCGAGCCCTCACCTTGGCGAAGGCGCAACCCACTCCGTTCGAGTTCGCGATGTTGCAGGGTGTCCGCGATCCGCTCAAGCTCGATCTCGTCCGCGCGGGACACCGGGTCGCGGAGTACATCCCGTACGGGCCGAATTGGCTCCCGTATTTCACACGACGGCTCCGCGAGCGACCGCGCAACGTGATTACGATGGTCCGCTCCTTCGTAAGCGGCTGACACATCTTTTTCTCCCGTCGACCTTTGGGAGAGCGTGGACCGCCGGGCCTTCACCCGCACGATGCGAATCCTCGAATCCCGCTACCCGGTGGAGGACTGGAGCCGCGGGATGACTCCGTTCGAGATCTTGATTTCGACCATCCTGTCCCAGAGCACGACGGTCGCCAACGAGCGCCGCGGATTGAACGATCTCCGCTTGAGAGTCGGCGCGATCACCCCGCAA
>DASWGO010000282.1:0-3628 GCA_036393695.1 Thermoplasmata archaeon | reverse complement strand
TCCGTTGGCTTGGCCCCGCGTCCTTCCTGGCCGGCCTGCTGACGATGGCTCTCGCCGTGGCCCGCGGGGAAGCAAACGTGTACCTCGTCCTCGTCATCCCGGTCATCGTCGGGACCGGCCCTCTTGCCTTCCTGGGGGTTTTCCTGGTCTTCGCGGGTTTCCTGCTGACGTTCTTGTTGTGGCCTTACCGCCTCGACGCGGAGCCGGGGGACCGAAACGCCTTGCCAGTTTCGCCGGAGGGCGCACCGCCGGCCCGGCGATGGGGCGGAGTCCTGTTCCTCGGGCCCATTCCGGTCATCTTCGGATCCGATCCGCGGATGACCCGCACGATGCTCCTTATCGGCGTCGTCCTCTTCGTGGCCCTCGTCGTCCTGACCGTCCTCGCGCTGTTGGCCTGACTCCTTTTTATCGGGATGCGTTTATCCGGCGCAGACATGAAAATCCTGATCACCGACGGGCTCGAACCGGAGGCGATTTCCACCCTTCGGAAAACCCATCAGGTCGAGGTGCAGGAGGTTGATCCAAAGAGCCTCCTCGCCGTCGTCGCCGGATATCACGCCCTCATCGTCCGCAGCCGGACGATCGTCTCCAAGGCGGTCTTGGCCCACGCTCCGAACCTCAAGGTCGTGGGTCGCGCGGGAGTCGGCGTGGACAATATCGATGTGGCGGAGGCGACCGCCCGAAAGATCGCGGTCGTGAACGCCCCGACCGCGAGCACAATCAGCGTCGCGGAACTCGCGATCGGCCACATGATCTCCCTCTTGCGGCACCTTCCGGAGGCGGATCGATCCGTCAAGGAAGGCAAGTGGGAAAAGAAGAAACTCGAAGGCCGTGAGCTGTTTGAGAAGACCCTCGGCCTCGTTGGATCGGGGCGGATCGGCGCCGAGGTTGCGAAGCGCGCGCAAGCGTTCGGAATGCGCGTGATTGCGTACGATCCGTACCTCCCGGCGTCGATTGCAGACACCCTCGGGATCCGCCTCGTCGACAAGGAAGCCGTCTTCCGGGAGGCGGATGTCGTCAGCGTCCACGCCGCTGTGACCCCTGAGACGAAGGGGATGGTTGCGGCAGCCGAGTTCGCTCAGATGAAGCGGGGGGCCATCCTCGTGAACTGCGCCCGTGGGGAGATCGTCCACGAAGCGGCGCTGGCCGACGCGTTGCGGTCCGGGAAGCTATCCGGAGCCGCGGTCGATGTGTTCGGCACCGAGCCGCCGGTCGGGAGTCCGCTCCTGGCCGCACCCGATGTGGTGTTCACGCCGCACCTCGGTGCCTCGACCCGCGAGGCCCAGGCGAGGGCGGGATTAATCATCGCGGAGCAAGTCCTCAAGGTCCTCGATGGCCGCCGGCCCGAATTCCTTGTGAACCCGGGCGTCTACGGCTGATTCGCGAGCGCCCTGGCCGCCTCGCGCAAGTCCAAGTCGTGGGCGCGGGCATATTCACGGACCGTCGCAATCAGCGCGAGGTACTCCGAATACTGGCCGCCCAAATGGCGGATCGCGCGACCGAGGGCCTTCTCGAACGGTTCCTCGTGGCGGGCCCGAAGCGCTTCTTTCAGGACTTCCGAGCGGGAACGCTGGCCCGTCACGGGGCCTCACTTCGAAGTCTCGCAGTGCTTCAAGAAGTTTCGGAAGATGTCGGCCCCGAACTGGGTGTGCTCGACTTCCGGATGGAATTGAAGGCCAAAGAGGGGCCGGTCGCGGTGGCGCATCGCCTGGATGTTGCAGTTCTCGGAGCTCGCGAGAGCCACGAAGTCTTTGGGGAGTTGCGTGACTTCGTCATTGTGGGACTCCCAGACCTCGAACCGATTCGGGAGCCCTTCGAACAGGACGTCGGGTTGGTGGATCTCCACGACCGACTTGCCGAACTCCGGCACCTTGGCCGGGGCGGCGTCGCCCCCGAGATGCTTCGCCATGAACTGGTGTCCCGCGCAGATCCCGAGGATGGGCGCGTCGAACGCGTCGAGGTACTCGCCGTTCCGGCCCATCTTTCCGGGGTCCACGCCGACGCGGGGCGCGCCACCCGACAGCACGAGCCCGTCGAGGCCATCGAGCTCCGAGACCCGCGTGTCGTTCGCGACAATCTTCGTCTCGGCGCCGAGGTACTTCAGGACCCGCCACTCGCGGTGAGTCCACTGGCCCCCGTTGTCGACGACGTAGACACGCATGATACTCCCGTAGCGGCCCAATGAGAAAAAGATTTCCCCGAGGTGGCGGCCTATTCCCACTCGATCGTCGCGGGGGGCTTGTTCGACACGTCGTACACGACCCGGTTGATTCCCCCGACCTCGTTCGTGATTCGGATCGAGATGCGGTCGAGGACCTCATGGGGGATTTTCGAGTACACCGCGGTCATGCCGTCGATCGAGTCGACCGCGCGAACCGCGACCGTCTGACCGTACACACGGAGGTCCCCGTGAACGCCGACGGTCTGCACCGGCAGGAGGACGGCGAAGTATTGCCACGGGAGGAGCATGAGACCGCGGCCGGCCGCGGCTTGGATCTCCTCCTCGACGATGGCGGACGCGCCTCGGACGAGGGCGACTCGCTCCGGCGTCACTTCTCCGACCACCCGAACCGCAAGTCCAGGCCCGGGAAACGGCTGTCGCTCCGAGACCCGTACGCCGAGCGCCCGGGCGACCGCCCGGACCTCGTCCTTGTAGAGGTCGCGCAGCGGTTCGACGAGCTTCAGCTTCATGTTCTCAGGCAGGCCGCCGACGTTGTGGTGGGTCTTGATCCGATCCCGGAGCTGGCCTCCGCTCTCGATCCAGTCCGGGGCGATCGTCCCCTGGACCAGATGGTCGGCCCCGAAGGTCTTCGCCTCTCGCTCGAAGAGCTCAATGAACTTGCGGCCGATGATGGACCGTTTCTTCTCCGGGTCGACGATGCCCCGCAGGGCCGCAAAGAATTCGTCCGCGGCGTGGACGATCCGGTGCCGCACGCCGAGTTCCTTCAAGGTCTGGGCGACGTCCTCGGTCTCTCCCTTCCGCATGAGCCCGGTGTCGATGTACACCGCGAGAAGGCGATCTCCGAGGGCCCGACTCGCGAGGACCGCTGCCGCGGTGCTGTCGACCCCACCCGAACAGGCAATGATCGCCTTGCCCGGCACGGACTTGCGGACGTCCTCGGTCTGTTCGGCGATGAAAGCGTTCGCGTCGAACATCATTCGCCCAGCGTCCGCGAGTCCTCAAGCACCCACTTCTTCAACGCCTCACGATGCTCCTTGAGCTTGTCGACCAGCCGTTCGTCCCGCAGGGCCAAGATTTCCACCGCGAGGATGGCCGCGTTCTCCCCGCGGTCGAGGCCGACGGCGGCCACGGGTACTCCGGGCGGCATCTGCGAGACGCTCAGGACGGCATCCAGATTCAGCTTGCCGCTCACCGGCACTCCGATCACCGGCTTCGTCGTGTGGGCCGCGATCGTACCGGGAAGTGCCGCGGAAAGGCCCGCAATCGCGATGAAGACTTTCGCGGTCGTGTTCCGGATTAGATCGCGAAGGAGGTCCGGCGTGCGATGCGCGGATGCGACCACCATTTCGTATCCGACGCCGAACTGGTCCAAGAACGAACTCGCCTGTTTTCCGACCTCCGCGTCCGTCTTGGAACCGAGGACGATGAGGACATCGACGGGCATCG
>DASWGO010000281.1:0-10327 GCA_036393695.1 Thermoplasmata archaeon | reverse complement strand
GCGAACGCGATCGCCCACGCGGTCGCCCGCGTGCGTCGCGTGAAGCGCGTCGCGAGCCGCAAGATCGGGCGCGCCATGCGTTCCCCCTCGGCAATCGACCTTCGCGGATAAACGTTCGGCGAGCGGGTCGCCCACGAGGTGGTATAGATATGGTACAGGTTCGGCGTGTACTCGGTGACTTTCCCTAAGACATCCCGCGAGTCTCCGAGTCCCGGTGGCAACGATGCAACTGAGGATTGCGAGGGAAGGGCAGGAATGCAAGAACGCATGCGATCAGATCGCGAGTCCTATTCTCCGAATTCGAGAATACGTCGGAACCTTCGGGCGGCTCGCGGCGGAACTGCTCAACTACCACGATCTGGGGATCGGACCCCAGACCGTCCGCAGCCACATCGCGAACATCGATGCGGAGCTCGCGCATCTCGAGGGACTCGGGGATGCCCTGTTCACGGGCCTTCCTCGAGAGATCTTTCGACCGGAGATCATGCAGGCTTGTAACTCGAAGAAGAACCTGCGCTACGTCGCCGGGGCAATCATGATGACGGAACGTTTCCGCGACGATCTGACCCCGGAAAACCGCAACCGGGCCATCTCCGCGAAGATCGCGTACGAGCTCCTCCTCGACACGCTGGACGACCTGATCGACCGCGGGTCCTACGGCTTCGCGGATGCGCTCGACCTCATGCGCTATGCGCTGGCTCCCCTCACGGCGCGGACCTTCGAGGAAGAGATATTCCAGGACGAGCTCCGCGGGCGCCTCGCACCGGAGGACCGGCACCTGACGGATTTCCTGACCGCGGTCGTCTCGGCGACGCATCGCGCGATCCGAACGTCTCCTCACGGGGTGGAACTCGCCGGGGAATTCGAGCGAATCCACGAAAACTGGACCCTGGGTCAGGCGTGCACGATGTATCAGAAGGAGCCGACCATCGATATCCGAGCGTTCGTCACCGCGGCGAGTCGGTTCCCGGCGCCGGCTGCGGACGTTCGCGGCGTGGAGCGCGTGTCGGGCTGGCTTTCCCACACCGCCGCGGTCACACTCCTAGACCTGTGCTTCGTCGACCATCTCCTCTCTCCGGAGAAAATGGACGAACACCTGGCGGCCTGGTTCTACTTGGACGCGGTCCCGAGTTACCTGGACAACATCGCGGACCTGTCGCGGGATATCGACGACGGGATCGCGAACCTCTTCCTCATCGCCCGGGGTGGCGACGCAATCCTCGACCTGCGTCGCGTCCGAGGGTTGCGCCCGAAGCTGGCGGTCGCCGATTACGAATCGTTCCTCGAGCGGACAGCGGAGTTCTGCCGGCGGGGTCTGGTCCACGCCGCGGCGAGCCACGACGGTCCGGATGATTTCTATCCGTTCATCGCCCTCATGTTTCCGGTCGTCATGTTCTCCGACGAGCATGGGGTTCGCGAAGACCTGCTACATGCGTATCTGCGATGCCTCGACCCCGCGATGCGGCAGGCCCGCGCGGGATCCGCGGGGGCCGCGATTACCATTCCACGCGGTACTCGCAGTGGTCGGAGCCAGTCCGCACGCACTGCGTCTTCGTGACCTTGCCCTTCACGCCTCGATAGATGAGCCCTCCTTCGTAGATCCCATGGAACATCGCGCACATCGCCGGCGTCGGCATCCAGTCGTAGTGCCGGAACACGATCTTGCGGCGCTCGGTCGTGACCTCGAGCCGACCGTAGTTCCACTCTTTCGCGTACACGATTGGCGCGCGCTCGGCCAACGCGGTCAGGGGAATCGCCTTCGTGAGTTGCTCGCGCACGGTCGGGAAGGTGCTCATCGCCTCGGAGAAGAGTTTCCGAATGGATCCGTAGCTGCCGTCCCCGAACTCCCGTTCGACGATTTCAAGGAGATTGGCACACGCATCGACGGAGAGCCATGTATCTTCGGTGAGTTCGTCCGCGTCGACCGTCCACGACGCGATCGCTTCGGCCACGGGCTGGCGACCGCGCGTTTTCCGGAGGTACTCGAGGAACCGCAAGACACTCGAGCCCCGGATCTTCGGGACGAACACTTCCGCCGGCGCCGCCCGGACGGTCGGGGTAACGTAGCGGCGGGAGCCGTTTAGTTCGGCGAGGAGGGCCGCTCCGTCGGGCGTGAGGCCGTAGAGGCGCCCGCGAGCCTTCACCTCCGGGGTGAGGCATTCGACGAGGCCGCGGTCCGACAACTCCCTAAGGGCACGGCTCACATGGACGATGCGGAGGTCCGTCTCCTCGGCGAGTTGTCGAGGGACCTTCGGCTTTGGAGCGAGGGATGTCAACACTCGCTCGCGATAGCCGCTCGAGACCACGAAGCTGAAGTCGGACCATGCGTGGCCTCGCGGCTCCATGGGCGGTTCGCATGGCCCGCGACAATATGAACGTTCTCCACGCGTCGGGTCGCTCGGTCGCCGACTCCATTGTCCAAAGGGGACGGCGACCCGCCGAATCGTTTGGTAATCCTTGAGTACTACAAAAGAATATCACGCCCGCATGGAGGTCGTGAGCTTCACGGTCGACGCGTCCACGAGGCAGCGGATGGCCCGAATCCGGGACGTCAACTGGTCCGAGGTTCTTAGGGATGCGATCCGACGAAGGCTCGAACTCGAAGAACGGCCCCGAGCAACGATCGATCGTCAGCGCGCCCGTGAGGCAGCGCGCCGCATGGACGAACTCCGGAGTGCGATCGGCCCGATCGAATACGACAGCACGAAGGAGATTCGACGATGGCGCGACCTGCGACGGCCGCCGTAGACGTCGGAGGCCTTGATGATTGCGGCGATCCGCTCGGCCTCCCCAATCAGCCCATACGTCAATAATCCGAGCCGCATCTCGCGGCCCGAGCGTCTTGACCCGGTCGTGCGCACCGCGAACAAATCGGTGCTAAGGGCCGCCGGTCCCCAGGTCCGGCATGTGCGTTCCGAGCCCTCGTCGGGATGAGCGGCCATGTTCCTCCTCGGCCATCTCGGCATCGGACTCGGCCTCGCGTGGCTCCTCTCCTGGAAATCGCCGACCCGAATCGATTGTCGCTTCGTGCTCTTCGGGGCGATTCTCCCGGATCTCATCGACAAACCGCTCGCCTATGTCACCGGACTGGACTCGCGCCTGTGGGCCCACACGTTTCTCTTCCTGTTCGCGATCCTCGCGCTCAGCTTCGTCCCGATGTTACGAGGACTTCGGCTCGTCGGGTTCGGAGTGGCCACGCACCTGCTGCTCGATCTGATTTGGAACCAGCCGGCCATCGTGTTGTACCCGAGATACGGATGGTCGTTTCCGACGGCTCCATTCAATGTGGGTGCGTGGTTCGACACGTTGCGCCACGACCCGTACGTCCAAGCCGGCGAGATCGTCGGGTTTGTCATCTTGACCGCGTTCGCCTGGGTCCACGGGATCCGCTCTTGGAAGACGTTACGCGAATTCGTGGTCCATGGCGTTCTCCCGTAGGCGGGGCGTGAAGTCAACCTTAAACAAGGTTAACGAGGGCCGCCGCGGCAACTTTGTTTCGGTGGCCTTCAAGACTCTGGCACCGCACGTCGTCACCATGGCGGCGGCCCATCCGAACCGACGTCCCCTCCTCGCGCTCGTCCTCCCCTCGCCGGTGATCGCGGAGATGCTCTCCGACTCCTCGCCGCCAATCGAGCGGCTGAACCCGATTGCGGCGATGTTCTTGATCTGGCTGTACGGGGCTGGTCCATGAGACCGATCTGGTCTCCGCTAGCGGCTCAGCTCGATGATGATCTTCTTCCCCGCCTTCGAGACGAGGACCTCCTCGTCTCCCCGTAGATGGAGGCTGCGCTCGATGTCCGTCGGAATCCGCAGTACCGTCCCGCGCCCGCTCCGCGAGAGCTTGCGCCGTAACTTGAGCGGCTCGCCCCAGATGCCGAGTCTGCGTGCGACCCGAATCATCCGCTGACTCTCCTCTTCGGGGATGAATTCCTCCCCGCAGGCTCCGCACCGAAGCCCCTGCTCCACGAATGTGTAGCCTTCGATCTCGGAAGTGATATCGTCCGCAGGGACGAGCCTCCGCTTCCCGCAATTGGGACATCGCGTGGCTCGACTATCCCTCGGATCCCGTGATAACGAAGACCTCATCGTATTCGGCGTCGTAGACGATCACCAGCTTCTTGTGTCCTTTCTTTTGAACGAAGATCTCCCACTTTCCCTTTCCGACGCGCAAGACCCGGAGGGCGTCATGCAACGCTTCCCTCAGGTCGGTCTGATCCCAGTCCCACTTTCTCATCCAGGTGTTCCGGAAGTGTTTGCTCACGTAGATGTGGACTCTGTCGATGTCGAACGGGAGCAAAGTGCTTCACTATCTTATGTAATGAATTTCATCTATATCAAGATTCGGATGGGGTGTGAGAACCATACGCTTGGAGATTACATCGGCCACTTCGCTTTGCCCATCGTATCCTTTATCCGGGGGGCCCGCCTCCCGAACGGCATGCCAAGCATCGTCGACTTCCGCGACATCTACGAGTACAACTGGCGAGTCCTCCGCGACTATGGCGAGGCCCTCGCGAAACTCCCAGAGGACGAACTCCTCAAGAACCGCGAGGCGACGCACGAATCGCTGAAGAACATCTTCCACCACATCCTCTCCGTGCACGACGGATGGCTGAACGTGGCCGCGCAGGGCGCATCCGCCGACCCCGCCATGCGCGAGAAGGATTTCGACGAGGTCCGATCGATGGAGCGTCTTCGAGGATACCTGGAGAAAATCATTGCGAAGGAGAAGCGGTTCCTCGCCAAACTGACCGACAAGGATCTGGACCGGGGCGTGCAGCCGGAATGGAAGACCCGACCGCATCCCCTCCGCGACGCCCTCCTGCAGGTGACGTTCGAACAGGCCCACCACACCGGCGAGCTCATTGCTCTCCTCTGGCAAATCGACGTCGAGCCGCCGGAGATGACGTGGATCGATGTGCGCCTCGCGATGAAAGCCGACCTCGGACCGTCGTAGACTGCCCGCCGCCTCGGCTATGGCGCTTACCCATTCGGCCCGAGAAGAACGACGCGTCCGCGAGCAAGCGAAACGAGTGGCAGATTTTTCAATCGCAGGACTGCAGTCAGCTTTCCACGGAGTTGATCGAGGTGGCGCTGGGTAACGAGCAGCACGTGCACATCCATCTCTGGGTCACGCAAAAGATACGCAATCCGCAAGCGATCATTGAGCGGTATCAACGCGATGAAGTCCCACCGCGCTTGGGATACCCAGAGCGAACTGTCAAGGCGGACGATGACCTCGCTGCTCCTTCCCTTCTCCCCGACGGAGATAATCGTTCCGGTGAGGCTTCGCGGAGCCAATCCTGGCTCGCCGTTCCGCTCCTGCAAGGAGACCCGAACCCGTGTCTGCAGGAGCCAGCGCACATCGAGCTTCTCTTCCGGATGCCCTTGTCGGTGACGCCAGATGTAGACGCGGATGATGATCACCGATCCGAGGGAAACCAGCGCAACGAGCAGTTGGAGGTCGTCCCGGGCCAAGACGATGGCGATGACCGAGAAAATACCGAGGACCATCATGAACAAATGAATCCTGGGATTTCTCAGGGATCTGGCAGTCCACCAGCCCTTAGGTCGATGCAGTTTCGAACCGCACATACGGCATCGCGTCTCGGATCCTTCGGGCAACGCCCCACAGGTGCGACATTCTCGACCGCTGACCGCCACGGTACAGCATGGACGTAAGCGCTCAAAGCTTGCGACGTACTGCGGGAGGCGCTTCGCTTCTCGCGGGGCATTCGACTGACCGAGCAGCGACCGGGACACCAAGCCGTGTGAGAGGACTCGAATCGGTGGCACGCGACGAGTTACGAGAATCCGGGGCCCTCATAGGAAGAGTCGGCTCGTCATCGCCTGCAAGCCGGGGAACTCTTGCGGATCCCCGGTCCACCCGGCCATCATCGGGCCGTAGCGTCGCTCCGCGCGTTCCAGGAAGATCCGCATTTCCTCCTGGACCTCGGCGGGCGGCTTCCCCGTGATCGCGACCGCGACGATGAACTTGGGACTCCGCTCGATGACCACGGTCTGGTCGCCGAGCTCGAGCCGACGCAGTTCGTCCGCGCCGCCGGCGAACGACACCCGCGCGAAATTCATGATCGCCGTGAGCATCCCGGCCATGACGTCGGGGTCGACGTACGCGCCGTCCGAGCGGCTCGCGTGCGTCAGGAGGAGACCGCCCCCGTCGATAACGAAGACGTCCTCGACCTCGTAGCCGACTTTCTCCGGCACCGCGAGCGGCTCGAACTCCCGGTCGAGGACTCCGGCGGTCGCTTCGTCGAGCGCCGTGGGGTCGGCGCTCGCGAGGAGGACCCCATCGCCCGCGGTCACGAGATCCCGCAATGTGTGTACGAGACGCACGACGCGCGCCGCCTTCTGGTAGGTCGATAGGTACTCGATCCCCTCGAGCACCACGACGGATTTGGGCTGCAAGGCGACGAACTCGCGCACGAGCCGCTCGAGCAACTCTGGATTCGTCGGGGGGACGCAGTTCTGGCCCACGGCCGACGTGAGCCAGAGGATCGGAGTGGCCTGAAGGTCGTAGTCATCGCGGACCTCGGTCGGCGTCCGGCGTGTGATCACGAGGCCCAAGGATCCGAGTCGCACGGCCTCTGCGATGGCGAGGAACGCGAGCCGTGGCCGTCGCTCGCGAATCGCGTACGCGCGACCCCCTTTCAGGTCGAAGTGCCGGGGGACGCCCACCGGTTGTTCTTTTTGGGGCGTGACGACGAACATCCGGTAGCGCAAGACCGCGACCGCGAAGAGAGCGGCCATCGCGAACGCGGTAATCGTCAGGAACGGCGGCGGGTACAGGTTCAAGGTGGTCCGGGAGACGGCGTACGATTCCGCACCAACGCCGTGGATCACGACCCCGGCCGTCATGAGGAGGGCTTGCTTCCGGACGATCGAATCCGTGCTGCGACGCAGCGTTCGGACGAGGACCGCGAGAGCCGTCGCCATGAAGATCGTCGCGAACACGGCGAGGCTCACGATCGCGGACCGATCCTTCACGACCACGCCGAACGGAGCGGTGTAGTACACCTCCGTCACCTGAGTCGTCACGCCGATCGCGACCACGAGCAGCGAGACCTGGAGGAAAAGGTTCACGAGACGGCGTCGCATGATTTCGAATCCGAGGAAGTACTGGCCGATGAACGAGGCCGTGAAGCCGACCGCGAGCATGTGGAAGAAGTAGAAGAGCCGCGCAATCGCGAGCGGCCCCGAATTCGCGCCGTAGTAGTCCAGCGTCGAAGTCCGCAAGAGATAGGCGAAGACCCCCGCGAGGACGAAGAACACCATCGCCAACACGAACGTGTCTCCCGCGCGACGGTTCGGGATCTTCCGTACGACGTAGGCGGCGGCGAGGAGGGCCAGCGAGCTGCTCCCAATCGAGATGAGGGAGTACCACTGGGAGGCTTCGACCATCAGCCCCCGCGACGTACTGAGCGGGCGTTAAAAAGCCCTTTCCCCCAAGTCTCGGATTTGAGTCAATCCCCTCCTGTGGAAGCCATCCTCGTGTGTTTTTCTATGGGGTCTCCGAAGATGGGAACTCACCAGAACTTTTAGTATCACCCTCTCGTCAGCGGGCCTATGCCGCGGATCGACGTCGTTCACGGGACGGACCTGAAGAAGGGCGAATCGACGCCCGGGATCTTTCGGGAGAAGGCGTTCGAGTCGACCAATGTCCTCGTCTCGCGGACGCGGCTCGATCGCGGAGCGGTGTCGGGTTGGCATCATCACGGAACCCACGAACTCTACGGCTTCCTGGTCTCGGGTCAGCTCCGACTCGAGTACGGGCCGAGGGGCGCGGAGGCGGCGGTCGTGGGTCCCGGGGACTTCTTCCATGTCCCTCCCGGCCTCGTGCACCGGGACGTGAACCCGGACCGCGCCCACGAGCTGGTCATCGTCAACATCCTCGTCGGGAGCGGCGTGCCGGTCGTGAATGTCGAGGGCGTGTGAGGTGGATGATGTCGGCGAACCTGGAGAACCGAGTGTTCCTGGTGACCGGTGCGAACTCCGGCATCGGCAAGGCAACGGCATTCGGTCTGGCCCGCCTGGGCGGGACGGTCGTCATGGCGTGTCGGAGTGCGACGCGCGGCGAGGCCGCGCGACAAGACGTCGTCCGGGACTCGGGGAACTCGAGAGTCTACCTCGAAATCGTCGATCTGGCGAGCGAAGACTCGACGCGGTCTTTCGCTGAGGAATTCAAGAGGAAGTATCCGCGGCTCGACGTTCTCGTCAATAACGCCGGCGTCTACACGCCGCACCGCGAGGTCACGCCGGACGGCCTCGAGAGGACGTTCGAGGTCAACTACCTCTCCGGGTTTCTGTTGACACACCTGCTCCTCGACCTCTTGAAGAAGTCCGCGCCTTCGCGCATCGTCAACGTCTCCTCGAGCGCACACTCGGGTGGCACAATCCATTTCGACGACCTTCAGGGCGAGCAGCGATACGGCGGCTTCGGCGCGTACGGTCAATCGAAGCTCGCGCAGGTCCTCTTCACGGGGGAGCTCGCGCGACGCCTCGGAGGGACCGGAGTCACCGTGAACGCCTGCCATCCCGGCGTGATCCGGACGAATCTCGGGATGGGTGGCACCTCTGCGGTTGTGCGGTTCGTGCGGATGTTCTTCAAGGGCCCGGAGAAAGGAGCCGAGACGCCGATCTACCTCTCGATTTCGCCCGAGGTCGAAGGAGTCACGGGCAAGTACTTCGCAAACAAACACGTCCGGGAGCCGTCTCGGGCCGCCCAAGACCCGGACGTCGCGCGCCGATTGTTCGACGTTAGCGCGGAGCTCGCACATCTCTCCGTGTGAGTCCGTGGGTCCGCACCGGAACCCTTATGGCCGTCTCCTTCCGTGCGGCGCGAGCCCATGCAAGGGACGCGGGTCCTCGTCACCGGCGGCGCCGGGTTCATCGGTTCCCACCTGGTCGAGCACCTCGGCGCGCGGAACGAGGTCGCCGTCCTCGACGACCTTTCGGCGGGCTCACTTCGGAATCTCGAGACCGTCCCACGAGACATCCACGTCAAAAGGGCCTCGATCCTGAATCGCAAAGCGCTGTCGACTGCCATGGAGGGCCGGGAGATCGTTTACCACCTCGCAGCAAGGACCTCCGTCCCGGACAGCGTCGCGCATCCGGAGGCATATTGGCGGACGAACGTCCAGGGCACCCTCGCCGTCCTTAAGGCCGCCGTCGACGCGAAGGTGCGGCGGGTCGTGTTCGCCTCGAGCGCCGCGGTGTACGGGAACTCGGAGATGAACCCGAAAGTCGAGACGATGCGGCCGGCGCCGGTGTCGCCGTACGCGACCTCGAAGATGGTGGGCGAGTTCGCCTGCGAGGAGATCGCCTCCCTGAAAGGCCTCGAGACGGTCGTCGTGCGGATCTTCAACGCGTACGGCCCGCGGCAAGACCCGACGTCGCCGTATGCGAGCGTCATCTCGAAATTCTGCGCGTCCGTGGCGGCGAGCGAGGGGATCGAGATTTACGGAGACGGCGGCCAGACGCGGGACTTCGTGTACGTCGGGGATCTGACTGCGGCCCTGGAACTGGCGGGTGAGCGACCGGTCGTGGGACAGATCATCAACGTCGGCTCTGGATCGGCGACCTCGGTCAACGAGGTGGCCCGCCTGGTCTCGGAAATCGCGGGCGCCCCGATTCGCACGAAACACAGCGAGCCGCGACCCGGCGATGTCCGTGATTCTCGCGCCGACATCACGAGGGCCGCCGCGAAACTCGGGTTCGCACCGCGCACCTCCCTCCGGGAGGGACTCGGGCCAACGCTGGCCTGGTATCGAACGCAAACAGCCTGAGGGACGGCTCAACCGGCCTCTCGAAGCCAGGTCTCGAACGGGCTGAACTGCATCTCGCGACCGAGGAAGTCTCGGATCAATTCCGCGGCCGGCTTCTCGCTCCCCCGACCGAGGATCAGATCCCGGTACCGTTCCGCCTCCGCGGGGTCGAGCAACGATCCGGCCGCCCGGAACCGGCTGAACAGGTCCTTTGCGATGACGAGGGACCACATGTACGTGTAGTAAATCGCGGAGTAGCCGTTCAGGTGGCCGAAGTTGCACTGGAAGTGGGTCCCCTCGAAATGGGGGATGAGCGGGAACCGGGAATGGGCCTCCCGCAGCACCGCGGTCGTTTCCATCTTCGCGGCGTCCCGAGTGTAGTAGAGCAGGGACAACGTCGCGTACAGGAGCTGTCGCTGCACCTCGTACGCGCGTCCGAACGCTTCCGCGCGTCGCATCTGAGCGATCAGATCCGCGGACACCGGCTCCCCGGTCTCGTGATGGACCGCGAAGGTCCGCAAGACCTCGGGGTCTCGGACCCATTC
>DASWGO010000280.1:0-2314 GCA_036393695.1 Thermoplasmata archaeon | reverse complement strand
TCCCAGGTCGACGTAGACATTGCCATCGGCATCTTGGACGAAGGGACCTTCCGCGAACGTGACGTCGATGGGAAGGGCGACCTTGACGGCGTCCGTGATGAACTTCTCTTTCCGCGCCATCGCGGCTTTCGACTTCGGTCCCGGCGGGATCGCGACGATCTTCGGCCCGCGGAGATCCTTCTTTCTGCGTTTCGCCATGGTATCGTGGCTCAGGCCAAGAGATGGAATCCTCGCGCCCAATCCAGGGAACGGAAGGACGGGATTATAGGCTTTCCATGAAGACGGGCCGCGTCACGAGAAGACTTGTCCTTTGGTCTCGGGTCCGATCCCCGCGAGCACGACCCCGCCGAGCGCCATCACGACGGCGATCGCTGTCAGCGGCGCGATGATGCCCCCGGTCGACGCATAGAGCGCGCCGAAGAGCACTGGACCCAGAATGGCGGTGATCTTTCCCACTCCCTCCGCCAGGCCGAACCCGGTCGCCCGGTATTGAGTCGGGAAGAGTTCGCTCGTGTATGGGTACACGGCTCCCCATGCCCCGAGGTTGAAGAAACTCACGAACGCAAGGCTCACGAAGAGCGTGGCGAGCTGCGATGCCGTTGCGAAGACATAGCCACTCACGCCGCCGAGGATCAGGAAAAGGGCCAGGGTCCGTTTGCGCCCCCACTTCTCTACGAGATACATAGAGACCCCGTAGCCCGGAAACTGCGCGATGGCCGAGACGACGAAAAACGACGCGAGGAGGCCGACATCGGATCCGACGGCTCCGAACACGGGAAGCGCGAACGGGAGGGAGAGAAACAAACCGTAGTAACTGAAGTTCAGCGCGATCCACACAATGACCGTGACCATGGAACGCCGCAAGAGCGACCCTCCGAACAATGCGGCGAGAGGCGCTCGCGGGATCGTTTGTTCCCGAGATAGAGAGGACACCGGGACATCCGACGCGGTGACTCGTTTCAGGACGTCAGCCGCCTCTGCCAGGCGACCATGGCGTGCGTAGTAGAAAGGACTCTCGGGCACCGTAATCCGTGCGAGGAACGCCACGAACGCGGGGAACGCCGCGACGACGAAGAGCAGTCGCCATTGGCCTCCGCCCTGAATGATGAAAATCCACCAGAAGGCAATCGCGAGTAGGAACCCGATCGGCCAGAAGAAGTCCAGCAGGACCATGAATCGTCCGCGAGATTGGGGCGGCAGGAACTCCGAGAGCAGCGACGGGTCGACGACGAGGATCCCGCCGAGGCCGAGTCCCGCGAGCAACCGGAATCCGAAGACGCTCCACGGATCCCAGGCAAGTGCGGTGAGCCCTGTGAAGACCGAGTACCAGAGGATACTCGTCAAGAAGACCATCCGGCGGCCGCGCGCATCGGCCAGGCGACCGAGAACCAAGCTACCGATGAACGAACCCATGAGCGTCGCCGAAGCGACGAGAAAGTACAGAATCGGGTTGTTTGTGGGCGTCAATCCGAACTCGGCAAAGATCGCGGGCAGAACGAATCCGATGAGGATGATTTCGAACGCGACGAACGTCCACGCGAATCCGGTGAGGATGACGAGCCTGCGGTGGAAGGACGTGAAGCCTCCCTGCCGAAGGACATCTTCGACGGTGCGAGTCCCCGCTTCCACGAGGCTGCGCACACCGAGGGCATATTTGAGGATTCGCGGCCTCTCCAATCTACCGGTCACGAAGCCGGGGATTCGCAGGGATTAGGCGCCCGAGGAGATTGGGAACTCAAGAGGCGCGGCGTGTTGCGAATCGCGCCGCGGGAACTCCTTGACGTACGCCCCGTAGTACGGCACACGGTTCGCGACGACCTGTCGGAACGCCTCTCGCAGACCATCGTCATCGAGGCCGCGGGTCGGGATGAGGTCGTCGTTCCGGTTCAGGCATCCCTTCAACTCGCCCTGATGCGTCACGCGAATCCGGTGGCAGTTCATGCAGAACTCCGCGTTGTAGACGGGGTCCACCACCTCGACCTCCGCGCCGTTGAAGATGTAGATCCTTCGGTGGTGCATCTCGCGCACGAGGACCTTGTCCGCGCGGCCTTCGAGCCATTTCTTGAGGGCGTCGATGTCGACCATCCAATCCTGTTGACCGACGAGCTCCGGCATGAACTGGATGAGCTGGAGCTTGAGCCCGTCGCCGTCGGAGATGTACTCGATCATCCGAGGGATGTGCGGGAGCGTCTGTTTGAACACGACCATGTTGAGCTTGACGGGCTTCAGGCCCACTCGGAGCGCTTCCCGAATGCCACGCAGGACCGGCGCGAGCTCGCCTTTGCGGATGTCTCGGAAGGCCGCGGGATCGAGC
>DASWGO010000279.1:0-4413 GCA_036393695.1 Thermoplasmata archaeon | reverse complement strand
GCTCGGGGAAGACGTCCGCTCCGGGTATCGTCGGATCCGGGAACGGGTCGGGGTGCTGCCGCAGGACTTCGAGCCGTTTGACCGACTGCGTCCTCGGGAAGCCGTGGCGTACTGGGCGCATCTCTTCGACCATGCGGTTTCCGAAGGCGATGTGGCGAACATCATCGAGACGGTCGGGCTCACGAACCGCGCGAATGCGGTGGCGTTGAACCTTTCCGGCGGTGAGAAGCGGCGCCTCGGGATCGCGATGGCGCTCGTCGGCCAGCCGGAACTCCTGTTCCTCGACGAGCCGACGACGGGACTCGATCCGGGAGCGCGGCGAGAGCTCTGGACGCTAATCGGAGACCTGAAACGGAGAGGACGGACCATCCTCCTCACGACGCATTATCTCGACGAGGCGGAGCAACTCGCCGACGACGTCGCGATCCTGAACCACGGCAAGATCGTGGCCCATGGCAGTCCGTCCGCGCTGATCTCGCAATTCGGAGGCGGCACGACAATCGTCCTCGCGGGTGCGGGACGCGGAGGATATGAGGCACTCACCCCCCGGGGAATCGCCGCGGAGCTGCATGGCGTGGACGTCCTCGTGCACGTGCTGAAGGCGAGCCAGGTCCGGCCCATGCTAGCGAAACTTGCTTCGATCGAGATGCCCTTAACGGAGATCTACACGAAACGCTCGACTCTCGAGGACGTGTTCCTCAAGCTGGTCGGCGCCCGGATGGAAGAGGGGGTCTTGGCCGCATGAAGCGGATCCTGGCGGATGTCAGCGCGTTCGGTCGACAGTATCTCCGCTCCCGCGTCGGGACGTTCTTCGCCCTCGCCTTCCCGGTCATCCTGATCCTTCTCTTCGGCGCGATCTTCAGCTCGTCCGGAACCCCGAAGGTGCCTCTCGCCGTGCAAGACTTGGATTCCACGACGGCATCCCGAGGCTTCGTTCAGGCGTTGAACAATACGACCTTGATCACGTACCAGGCAATGCCGACGAACGTGAACTTCCAGGATTACATGCGGGCGCACTCGATCAACGTCGCCCTGCAGATTCCCACCGGCTTCCAGGCGGCGCTTATCCAAGCCGAGATGGGAAACGCGAGTGCCAAGGTGAACGTGACCCTCGCTGGTGATCGGACCCAATCCTCCTTCGGCATCGTGTATTCGGCGGTGGCCGCGGTCGCGACGGCGTTCAATCTGAAGGTCGCGAACGCCACGGAAGTGGTATCCGTCGATGAATCCCAGTTCACAGTGCGCCAATTCGGCTACATCGATTTCTTCCTTCCCGGGATCATCGGCTTCACCGTCCTCACGACGCCGATGTTCGGGATGACGTCGATCTGCGCGGAGTACCGGACGCGGCGATTCTTCAAGCTCCTCGCGACGACGAAACTGAGCAAGGCGGAGTGGCTCGCCGCGAAGGTCGTTTTCTACGTCCTCTTGCTATTCGTCTCCGTGGCGATCATGATGTTGGTCGGAGTCGCCGTCTTCGGGATGCAGGCCACGCTCACTCCGCTCGCCGTCCTCCTGATCATCGCGGGCACCTTCGAGTTCACCTCGCTCGGGATGGTCCTCGGGATTTTTGTGCGCGACCCGGGGACGGGCGAGGCGCTGGCGAACGCGATTGGGTTCCCGATGATGTTCCTCGCCGGCTCCTTCTTCCCGATCGACGCGATGCCGCCGTTCCTCCGGACGCTGGCCCGCGGCCTGCCGTTGACGTACATCAACGAGGGCCTGCGGGCGACGATGGTCTTTGGGAACGATGGGACGGCAATCACGTACCTGCTCATTACGCTGGTATTCGCGGTCGTCTTCTTCATCGTCGGGGCACGCGGCCTCTCTTGGAAGTCGAAGTGACTTCCTGTGCTCCGATCCCTTCAGATGAACTCAGCGAACTTCGCGACGAGCTCCGGCCGCGTCTCTTTCAGGACCTTGAGGATTGCGCGGACGCTTAGCTTCGTGACGCCGACTTCGGCGAGGATCTGGATGATGTCGTCGAACTCGTGGTCGGATAGCGTGACCAGCTTGTTCTTTGCGAGCCAGTTGCGGTAGAGGTTCTCCTCGAGCTTGGCCCGCCAGCTTCGCTCGTACTCCATGAGGGCGGCCTCGCCGAAGTCTCCGGTCTGATTGCACTTGGAGAGGACCTTCCCGAGCATCATGCCAGCCAACATGCCGTTTCCGATTCCCCCGCCGGTAATCGGGTCGATCATCCTTGCGGCGTCGCCGACCAACGCCATGCCGTTGCCCACGGACTTCTTGATTGGCGGCGCGGTCGAAACGCCTCCGGTGACCATGTCGAGCGGCTGTGCGTGAGCCATCCGCGGATCCTGTTCGATCCAGCGGTCCAGGTAGCCTTTGATGTCGACGCGATTCTTGAGGCGATCCAGGGAGATGCCTATGCCGACGTTCGCGGTGGATTCATCCTTCGGGAAGACCCAGATGTACCCCGCGGGGGCGCACGTGCCAAGCCAGAATTCGCAGTAGTCTGGAAAGTCGTGGCCCTCGGAAATGTTCGTGAGGCGATACTGTAGCGTCCCGGTGATATCCCCTGCCTTGAGGAGCGTCTTGAAACCGGCCCAGCGGCCCACTTGACTCTCGTAGCCGTCCGCAGCGACGACGCACTTCGCCTCGATGTTCATCTCCTCTTCGAGGCGTTTCGCGCGGATCCCGCGGACCCAGCCGTCGTCCTTGATGACCGCCGTCGCGGTGGTCTTGAGCCAGATGTCGGCGCCTTCCTTCGCGGCTTCCTTGGCCACGGCCTTGTCAAAGGCGTCCCGCTCGAGGACGATCCCGACCTCGTTGCCGGCGTGGGCCTCCTCGATCGTGAGCTCGGTCCCATTCGGCGAAAAGATCTTCGCGCCTTTGACTTCGCGGCCGACCCACTTGCGGTCGAATGGGAGCTTCGTGTCCTCGACGAAGTGCCGGGCGAGACCTTCGCCGCATCGCACCGGCGAGCCAATCTCCTGCCGTTTCTCGATGAGGAGGGTGCGGCAACCGCCCATCGCCGCGTACCGCGCAGTCATCGAACCGGAGGGACCCGCCCCGACCACGACGACGTCGTACTGGTAGGATACCATCGGGACGTCTCTCCTGAGTCTCATCGTTCGAAGCTATAAGAAACTAGTCCCGTGAAACGGATCTCTTAGACGAGCCAGCCCAAAACGGCCTCTCCGGCTCTCGACACATCCTGGTAGAATCCGACCAGATTTCGAAACTGATTCATGACGAAATCGAAGTACTCATTGAGCTCCTTCTCCTGTGAATCCCGGGCCTGTTGGATCGGCGGTGACTTCAGCCGACCCAGGAATCCTTTCTTCACAGGAGGCGGCGGCTGCGGACTCCATGCGCCCGGGTACAGCTCGGCCGCCTCGAATGCCGACGGATCGAAACGGGATCGGATCACGTCCTCGGAAAGACTTGCGAGCGCCACCGTGACCGCAGCGACCTCGCTGGGGGTGACGTAGTGCGCAGGACCGTAGCCAAGGTCGGCGCCGATTGTCGTGCCTCCGAGAATCACGTTCCTGAGCGGCCCGCTACCTTCCCACGCGTCTCCTGTAAGGACGAAGTGGAGCACCTGCCATGACTTGTCCAAATCGAGCACGGGCCCTTCGGGCCATGGTTCCGCCCAGCCGAACTCCTCGTCCTCAGCGTCGGTCAGTCGCGAGGTCAGATCGGGCTCCCGCAGCAACCGAGAGAGTTGATCCGCCCTCATCCGTCTGAGAGACCCGTACATGCCCATGGAGCTCACCGAGAACTAGCAGGGACCTGATGGCATCCATCGACCCGTCAGCTTATCAGCGTTGCCGCTTACGGGAGTGCCCCTCCGCCGGAACGCGCGAAATCACTTCATCGTGTGGAGCTTGTGGCCGCGCGGATAGTCGATCGCGCCGACCGGGCAGACCTTCACGCACATGCCGCACTGCGTGCAGTCTTCGTTGAAGGTCAGGTAGACCTCGTTCAGGAAGATCGCGTTCGTCGGGCACGTGCCCACACAGGCTCCGCAGTGCATGCACAGCATGTCGTCGATCGCCATGATGCCGTTGTCGCGGACCGAGGGACGGATGGAGACGACCTGCTCAGGCATGGCGGCCACGCCACTCCTCGATCGGCACCGCGAACTTCTTCTCGATTTCCTCTCGGAAGTTCGGCCCTGTGTTGTATGCGCAGAACGGGATGACCTTGCCGTCGGGCGTCGCGTAGTGGATCACGCACCGCTTGACGCGCTCGATGTCGTAGTTGTAGTTGTCCTGGAAGTGCATCCCGCCGACGTACATCGTCGACCAAGAGAACTCCGCGGCACCGGCCTTGTCGCCCTTCGTGAACATCCGGTTCAGGATCTTCAGCATCTTGGCGAGGCCCATGCCCTCGGGGGCCTCCTCGGGCTTGAAGTGCCGCTTCAGGAGCTGCAGCGCCTTCAGCTTCGAG
>DASWGO010000278.1:0-6509 GCA_036393695.1 Thermoplasmata archaeon | reverse complement strand
TGCCTCGACGGCGAGGAACCAGAGTACCTGGACGTACCTCCAGGGTCGGTTCGAACCGCAAATGCTCGCCCGAGTCTCGATGAACATCTACCTGTTCACTGGGGTTTCTAGCGCCATAGGGGCGTTTGCGATTGGAGCCCTCTCGGCAACGTGGAGCCCACAGAACATCACGTTGCTCGTGGGTATCGGTTTCATCGGTTCTGCAGGACTCGGAGTCCTCCTACGAGAAACGAGGACGTTGGCCTTCTAGAACCTCTTTCCGAGCCAAGCCCACGGAAGGATGGGGGATACATCAGATCCAGTTCCGGCGTGCCGCCTGCCCTCCCAACTCGCCAGTCTGCCGGGGGGAAAGCGATGAAGTTGAGCTAGGACTAGCGTATTGGTCGAGTGGTTGCATCTAACTGGCGCTATCCCACGCGTGGAGTGGGGCTGGGCAGATTTGAACTGCCGTCGCAGGCTCCCAAAGCCCGAAGGATAGACCAAGCTACCCCACAGCCCCAGGTGCGCAGAAGAACCGGGACACGCGATAAATACGTTGTCGCCTACGTGGCCCGCGATTCGCGGATCGAGGACCACACATCTCGTGCGGCCGCGCGCACCGCCTGTTCGCTCGTCTTCCTCGGCCGCCATCCCGTCCGTTTCAGCCGGTCGATGGCGAGTTGCATCGTCCGCACGTCTCCGGTCCACCCGCGCCCCCCTCCGGCGCCGCCGGTCCATGCGTATTCGACGCCCTCGAGGCCGAGCTCCTCGCAAATCGCGTCCGCGAGCGCTCGCACCGTGATCGCATCCTCGCTCCCCAGATTGTACACGGAGAACGGTCCCGACGGGCCCCGTTCGCCCGCGCGGATCCCGGCCATGACATCGTCCAGGTGGACATACGACTTCGCCGTGCCTGGATCGGATCCGAGGATCTCGAGCCGTTTGGGATTCCGCCCGAGTTTGCGGACGAGGTCGACCACGACGCCATGGCCGCTCCTCGGGCCGACGACGTTGGCGAGGCGGAAGACGAGGGCCTGAACCCCGAACGTGTAGGCGTACGCGGAAAGAAGCGCTTCGCCCGCGAGCTTCGACGCGCCATACACGGAGATCGGCTCGAGCGGACTGTAGTCCTCCGGCGTCGGGACGACCTTTGCCTCGCCGTAAATGGTCGAAGTGGAGGGGAACACGATGCGCGGGACCGAGGCCGCCCGGCACGCTTCCAAGACTCGATGCGTCGCGACGATGTTCTCATCGATCGTGGGCTTCGTCCCTCGACGGTCCAGCCGGACATCCGGGTTCGCGGCAAAGTGGTAGACGACATCGGCCCGCCGGAAAATCGGACGCAAGTCGCCCCGGAGGAGATCGCGTTTGACGAGCGTCGCCCCCGCCTTGATGGCCTTCGCGAGGTTCGCGCGCTTCCCGGCTTTCAGATGATCGATCGCAACGACCTCGGCTTCGCCCACGAGCGCGTCCGCGACGTGGCTGCCGATGAACCCCGCACCACCGGTGATGACGACTTTGGGTCGGGCCACGGTCTCCCTCGGCGCAACTCGTGACGACGTATCAACGTTCCTTCCGCGACCGGAGGCGTTCGGTCAGTGCGTCGACGGCCTTCGCGCGATGCGATACCGCGTTCTTCTCGCTCACGGTCATCTCCGCGAACGTCTTCGTCGCCCCATCCGGGACGAAGATTGGATCGAAACCGAATCCGCCGTTCCCACGCTCCCGGTCCGGAATCGATCCCCGGCACTCCCCGTGGAAGACCTCGTGGTCGTCCGCCGTCCGGAGGAGGAACACGGTCTCGAACCGAGCCGCGCGGTTTCGGGCCCCTTGGAGCAGTTTCAGAATGCCTGTACAGCCGAGGCGCTTGTATACGTACGACGAATACACGCCCGGGAAGCCCCCGAACTCTTCGATGAACAATCCGGAGTCATCGATGAGGTAGTCCCCGCGGATCTGGTCGTCAAGGACGGTCGCCGCGAACCGGACGACCTTCTCGAGACGGTCCGCCTGGATCTCCGGATAGGATCGATCCTCGCGAACCAGCTTGATGTTCGCATCGCCAAGCTTCGCCGAGACCTCCCGGAACTTGCCCTCGTTCGTCGTGACGAAGGCGATCAAGTATACCGACCTCGCGACTCGATCTCCTTCACTTTCGCGATCACCTCGTCGGCCCCTTTCCCCATCGTGTCGCGATACCCCCGGAGCGCCTCTCGATAGTACGACGCCGCCCGTGCATGCGCGCTCCCGAGGCCCTCCTTGAGGAGATGGAGGTCAACGCCGCGGGCTTCCACCCCGTCGTCCTTTCCGCCCAGGCTGAAGTCGATCATCACGATCCGGCCATCGCGGACGATCATGTTCGAGGTCGTCAGATCGCCGTGGATGATCCCGGCCCGATGGAGGCGACCGACGACCTGGCCGATTCCCCGTGCGACCTTCATGGCCGCAGGGCCGCTTCGATCGAGGACGTCCTTCGCGGTTGGGCCATCGATGAACTCCATGATGATCTTGTTCTCGACCAGATTGATGTCGTACAGGATCGGCACCGGGACTCCGGCCGCGCGGGCTTCCGACATGAGACGCGCTTCGTGGCGGATGCGAGACCCGCGGAGCGCATCGTCGAGCGCCTCGAGACGATACGCTTTCGGTGCGCGATGCTTCTCGATGGCGGCCCGTCCCAGGAACTCCGTTCGTCGGAGCTCCGCCTCCGCCCCCCGCTTGACGAGCATGCGGCGCGATGCGAAGCGGCCGAGAAAAACCTTTCATCGAGTCGTCCATCGGGTGGCCGATGACCAAATCGAAAAAGGAGGCGCTCCACATCCGTCGCGCCATCGAGGGCGATCGACGGGAGTGGCTGCGCATGCGCGACGCACTTTGGCCCGACGAGACCAGAGCGAGGCACCGCGAAGAGATGGACGAATACCTCCGGGAGAACGGAGCCGTGGCCTACGTCGCCGTGCGCCGGGATGGAGGCCTCGCGGGGTTCGTGGAGACGACCATCCGCCCCAAGGCAGACGCGTGCGACACGAGCCCGGTCGGCTACGTCGAGGGCTGGTACGTCGACGCCGACGTCCGTCGGCGCGGAGTCGGTCGGCGGCTCGTCCGCACCGCGGAACGCTGGGCCCGCGAACGCGGTTGTGCGGAGATGGGATCCGATTGTCTCCTCGAGAACGAGGTCAGCCTTCGGGCGCACATCGCGATCGGGTACGAAGAGCGGGAACGGCTCATTCACTTCCGACGATGGTTGGCCCGCCCGGCGGGGAGGCGTCGGTCGTAGAAGACGGCCTCCGCGGTTCTGTGTTGGTCACGACGCGTCGAGGAATGCGCGGACCTCGGGTGCGGGTTCTCTGGACGGCCTCGGATCGAAGTCCGGCGGTAGGCAGCGGGCATACCGCGGCTCGATCAAGCGTCCCTCCAACAGGATGATCGCGGCGCGATCCCGCTCGCTCCGAATCGGGCGCCCGGCGGCTTGGAGGACCTTGTTCACCGCCGGAAAGACGTAGGCGTAGTCGTATCCCTTCGCGAATCCGAACTTGCGGCAGTAGTAGTCCTTCAGCGCTTCGACCTCGACGTTCGGCGGGCTCAGCGGGAGGCCCACGACCACGACCGCCGCGAGGACGTTGCCCTCGTAGTCGATGCCTTCGCTGAGCGAGCCCCCCTGGACGGCGAACAAGACCGCGCCGCTTTCGCGACGTGCGACGCGCAACGCCTCGATCGACCCGTCGCGCTGCGCCTTCGTCCACTCGGGTCGCTCGACCAAGATCCTCTTTCCGACGCGGAGCGTCAGGAACCGCGAGTGGGCCTCTTCGAGCAACTCGTACGACGGAAAGAACAGCGCCACGTTTCCCGGCACCGCGGCGGCGATCGCCGCGATCTGCTGTGCAATCCGGTCGTGCATCTGCGAACTCCGCTTCGCGTACAGCGTCGTGAGCTCGGGATGGACGAGCAGGAGGCGGTTCGTCTTCGGGAACGGAGACCCGTAGGTCCGGATCATGCGACGACCGGGGTCGATCCCCAGGAGGTCGGCGTACATCTCCGCTGGATAGAGCGTGCCGGACATCAACACGCTCGCGTGCACCCGGTCGAAGACGCGCTTGCTCAGCACGCTCGGGTCCATCAGGCGGAACGCGAACTTCCCCTCATGGCCCGGGACGACCAGCCGGAGGATGCCGACATCCTGCTCCCGCCACCGGGTGAAGAACTCCGCGACCTCGGGCAGCGTCGAGGGGAGGCCGCGCCGGACCGCGTCTTCGCCGGCGAAGGCGATCATCTCGACGAAGTCCGTGTATCCGAGGGATCCGCCGCGGCCTTTCGCGAGCCCTTCCTCGACGAGATCCAGCAGCTCTTCCTTTCGGGCCACGCGTTCGGACCGCACGACGAGCAAGAAATGCTCGATCGCCTTCGCGACTCCGACGAGCCGGTGGGCCACCTCCCCGTCGATCGAACGGGCCTCCTTCGCGGCCTTCAGGAGATCGTGGACCGACAGGTCGCCGCCCAGGTGGGCCCGGATCCGGTCCGGGAGGTTGTGGGCCTCGTCGACGATCAACACGAGGTCGTCCAGGGAGCGGCCGAGCCGGGGGAGGAAGCGCTCGAGGATCTCGCTGAACAGATAGTTGTAGTCGCACACGACCAGGTTCGCCCGCGAGGCGGCATCCATCGCGACTTTGTGCGGGCAGACGCCACACGCCCCGCTGGCCCGGACGAGCTCCTGCACGTGGAGCGTGCGTTGGAGGACCGCGGTGACGACCGCGGAGTTGTCCCGCGTGAAGAACGTGCACGTCCGAGACTTGACCTTGTGATCGCAGAACTCGTGGAACGCGCGGCCGTACGCGGGGGCGCTCTCCTGGAGACACATCGACTGCTTCGCGATCAGGTCGACCGTCGCAATCCGCGGTCCCTTCGCCTCGATCCGGCGGACGGTCTCGATCGCGATGCGATGCTGGCTCTGCCGCGAGGTCAGGAACAGGACGAGCTTGTTCGCGCGGAGCGCGTACTCGAGGGACGCCACCAAGGCGACCGCGGTCTTGCCGATGCCGGTCGGAGCGTGGGCGAGGAGGTGCCGGTCGTCCGCGATCGCGAGGCGTGCGTCCGCAAGGAAGTCGGCCTGGCCCTCGCGCACTCGGTCGAAGGGCCATGGGATCCGGACGGCGCTCGGGGGCAAGGGGACGGGTGCCACGAGCGTTTCCAAGTCCGACCTCCACAGGGGCGACGACGTCCCACGACCGGACGGTATGAAGGACTTCCGGAGGGAGAAGGCCGAAAGTACTCCGGTGGCTTTCGCCCCGAGATAATTATGAAACAGCGCTTAAGCCGGCTTGGGGAGCTCCTTCACCTGTGCGGCGTCGATGTTTCGTCTGCGGGTTCCGATCGGCGAAACCGGTGTGTCCACGATGCAATACCATCCTGCGACCCGAGCAGGCGGTTTGCGCGACGTGCGGGAGGGCATTCGAGGGCTGGATCGCGGCATGCGATGCGTGCGGCACACCCATGAAGCCCGTTCCTGAGACCTCAGAGGAGCGAGAGGCGTTCCGCAGCCTCGCCTCCGTCCCCGGCATGTCCGAAAAGCGCGCCAAGGCGCTCGCCGCGAAAGGCTTCCGGGACTTCGCCGATGTCGTCCGGCTCGCCTTGCCGGAGAGCGCGGTCCGACAGGGATTGCACCACACGATCGCTCGGAAAGTCCTCCTGGCGGACCTCGTGCCCCGGCCGCAGCGAGCGGTGAGCGGCGCCCGCTGCCCGGTGTGCGGCGCGGCGTGGCTCGCAAACGCGACGCGGTGCGCATCGTGCGGCTCCGCGCTCGACCTCGAAGTCGACCCGGCCGCGATCGAACAAACGCTCCAGGAGATCACCGGCGAGCTCACGAACCTCGCGGAGGACGGAGACTTCCAGGGAATGCCAGAAGACGTCCGCAACGAGATCCTGCAGGCCTTCGGCGGCGTGACGCGCGACGACCTGCTGCGGGAGGAGTACTCGCACCAGATCGAGGCGTGGCGGACGAAGGGCTTCGACGTCGCCCACGTCGAGCCCCTCCTCGAAGAGGATCTCCCGAACTTCCGCGAGCGGAGCGCGAGGCTCATCCGCCTCCAGGTCGCGAAGAAGATCGACTCCGGGAAATATCGGTGTCCGCTGTGTGAAGTCCGCCTCGAGAGCACCGCGGAGGAATGCGCCAACTGCGGTGCGCGGTTTGCATGAGGCCACAATCCTAAATACGCAGGCATCGTGCCGGAACCGGATGCGAGGACCGCGTTCCGACTACGCAGCGCCTCCGATCTACATCTATCCAGACCGACCGAAGCGGGGGATCCGGTTCAGTCGGGTCGAGGTGTTCCAGCTCGCGGTTGCCGTCCTCGCCCTCTCCGGCGCGTTCACGGTCCTCTTCATCCGGTATGACGCGCCCGGCTTTGCAGCCCAGCCGGCCTTGTTCCTGGCCATCTACTTCCCGACCTCCCTCCTGGCGGTCGGAACCGGCGTGGGGTTGCACGAGGTCATGCACAAGGTCGTCGCTCAGCGCTACGGCCTCTGGGCCGAATTCC
>DASWGO010000277.1:0-1931 GCA_036393695.1 Thermoplasmata archaeon | reverse complement strand
GTGTCGCAGTTCCTCTGGTTCGTCATCGGCGCGGTCTGGTGGATCGTCATCGGCACGCTGCTCTTTGAAGGCGGGAAGGTCATCAGCGCGTACCTTCGTCACGGCCGGGCTCCGCGGCACGCGGTCGCCGTCGCAGTGACGTTCGTCGCGCTCGGCCTCTTGGTCCTCGGGATGACGCAGATCCTCCAGACGATCCTCGGGGAGTACAACCCGGCCGCCTCCTTGCCGCTGATCTATCTGAGCATGGGCCTCGCCCTCTTCCTGGTCGCGGTCACGGGCCTCTCGTACCGAACGCGGGCGGAGCGCCCGGATTCGGCCGACGAGAGCTAGCCTCCCCGAGGGTTCGGATGGAATTCGAGGCCTGGGAACCGTTCTACGAGGAGATCCTGAAAGATTTCGGCTTCTCCCGGGAAAAGGACGAGGCGGTTGCCGTCGAGCTCGACAAGCTCCTTGGCGGGAACCGGGTTCCCGACTCAAGCCTTCGAAAGATCATCCGAGGGAAGGAAGTGACGGTGGCCGGAAACGGTCCGAACGTCGCACAGGAGATCGGCGAGGCGCGCGGGGTTTTCATTGCCGCGGACGAGGCCACCTCGGTTGCGCTTGAGAAAGGTCTCCTTCCGGCGATCCTCGTGACCGACTTGGACGGGACGGTGACGGATCAGGTGAAAGCGAATGCCGAGGGAACGATCGCGGTGATCCACGGCCACGGCGACAACGGGCCGGCGGTGCGACAATGGGCCCCGCGGTTCTCCGGGGCGACGGTGGCGACGACACAATCCAGGCCCGTCGGAGGCCTTCGGAATTTCGGAGGCTTCACGGACGGAGATCGGGCCGTGTTCCTGGCGGATCACTTCGGCGCCGCACGCATCCGCTTGGTCGGCTTCGACTTCGAGCATCCGAGTGCAAAGGACCTCGACCGCCGCACGAAACAGCGAAAGCTGGACTGGGCGTACATCCTCCTCGGCAGTCTCCATCGCGACGAGCTCGGCCTATGAGAGGGGCTTCCGGGACTTCAACGTCCGCCAGCTGAGGATTGGTTCGCGCGCCGCCTGGACTTCGTCGACGCGCGCGACCGCGGTGTTATGCGGCGCGGAGCGCAACGTTTCGGGATCCTCCTTCACGATTTTCTTGAGGGCCTCCACGAACCCGTCGAGCGTCTCCTTCGTCTCCGTCTCCGTCGGCTCGACCATGAGCGCTTCTTCGACGAGGTGCGGGAAGTACACGGTCGGCGGATGGTAGCCGAAATCCATGAGGCGCTTCGCGAGGTCCACGGTGCGGACGCCTCGTTCGGCCGCGAGCTTCGCGGCACTCGCAACGAACTCATGCTTCCGCAGCCCGCCGAACGGCACGTCGAGGACGCCGGCCAGCCGGTGACGGATGTAATTCGCGTTCAGAACGGCGCGGTCGGAGACCTCCTTGAGGCCGTCTCCGCCCATCCGGAGGATGTAGGCGTACGCTCGCACGAGGAGGGCGAAGTTCCCGTACCACGCGCGAACTTTCCCGATCGACTTCGGACGGTCGTAGTTCAGGTGATAGCCGCGGCCGTTCAGCCCGATCACCGGCACCGGAAGGAACGGCTCGAGCGGTTCCTTGACGCCGACGGGTCCGGCCCCCGGGCCACCGCCGCCGTGAGGCGTCGTGAAGGTCTTGTGCAGGTTGAAGTGGACGATATCGAAGTTCATTTTTCCCGGGGACGTGCGGCCCAGGATTGCGTTGAAGTTGGCGCCATCGTAATAGAGAAGGCCGCCCGCGTCGTGCACGATCTGCGCGATGTCCAGGACGTGCTCTTCGAAGATGCCCAGGGTGTTGGGATTCGTCAGCATGAGGGCAAGCGTCTTCGGACCCGCGGCGGCCTCGAGCGCCTTCAGGTCGACCCGTCCATCTTTCGACGGGATTTCGATGAGGTCGAACCCGAGCATTCCCGCCGACGC
>DASWGO010000276.1:0-2408 GCA_036393695.1 Thermoplasmata archaeon | reverse complement strand
CCTCACGCGGATCCTGTTGCCGGAAGACTTCAAGTTCCATCCCCTCCGGAAGGAGTTCGCCCAGGAGGTCGACCGCCAGTACATCACCCGGCGCAAGCTCCGAGGGGGGAAGTGAGTGCCGGAGTTCTGGATCAACATGGGCCCCCAGCACCCTATGACCCACGGCCTCTGGAACATGAAGGTCAAGGTCGACGGCGAGACGGTCACGGACGCCAGGCCGGAGATCGGCTACCTCCACCGCGGCTACGAGAAGATCATGGAGGTCCGCGAGTTCCAGAAGAACGTCGTGCTCACGGACCGACTGTGCTACGTCTCGTCGATCACCTGGTCCCACGCGTACTGTCTCGCGGTCGAGAAGATGATGGGCATCGAGACCCCGGAGCGCGGCCAGTGGATCCGCGTCGTGGCCCTCGAACTCCAGCGGATCGCCTCCCACCTGATGTGGCTCGCCGCGTACGGGCCGGACCTTGGCTTGCTCACGGGCCTGCTCTGGGCGCTCCGGGAGCGGGAGCTGTTCCTCGACCTGATCCAGCTGATGTCGGGCGCCCGGATGAATCAGAATTATCCCCGGGTGGGCGGAGTCCGGAATGACCTCCCGGAGAATTTCGAAGCGATGTGCCGGCGGAGCATCGAGCACTTCCTAGAGAAGGTCGACAACGAGTACCAGCGGGTGTTCCAGGAGTCGAAGGTCTTCCACATGCGGACGGAAGGCGTTGGGAAGATTTCCGCCGCCGAAGCGATCAACTGGGGCGTCACGGGGCCGAATCTGCGCGCGTGCGGCGTGAACGTCGACCTACGCCGCCTCGACCCGTACGAGGTGTACGAGGAGATCGACTTCGAGCCGCAGGTGTGGCACGATGGCGGGGCGGGGGATTCGTATGCCCGCTTCGTCTGCCGCTTCAACGAGCTGCGGGAGTCATGCCAGATCATCCTCCAGGCCCTGGAGAAGATGCCGAAGACGGGACCGTATCGGGTGAAGGCCCCGCGCCGCGCGGAGGGCGAGGGATACGCGAAGACGGAGGACTCGCGCGGTGAGGCGCTGTTCTACGTGATCGGCGACGGCGACGACCGGCCCTACCGCGTGAAGATCCGAAGCCCGGTCTTCTGCACGATGGCCGCGACGCCCATCATGCTGCGCGGCAACAAGCTCGCCGACTCCGTCGCGATCCTCGGGTCCGTCGACGTCTGCGTCGGGGAGATGGACAAGTGAGTGCGCCGCTGATCCCGAATCTGTTCGGGGTGTGCGAGGTCCTGGTCCTCGCGATCGTCTGGATCATCGACCAGATCCTGTACGCGCTCGCGGGTCTGATTCCGCCTTTGACGGGACTGGCGCAGTGGTTCGACCCGGTCGCTCGCCAGCGACTCGGGATGGGACCGCTCGGCTCGGAGTTGCTCATCGTCCTCGTCACGTGGCTCATCGCCGTCACGATCATCGTGATCTGGGCGACGCTGATCAACCTCCTCACGATGATGTGGGTCGAGCGAAAGTTCTACAGCCGCCTCCAAGACCGATATGGCATCATGATCTCGATCTGGTCCCTCCCGTTCTGGCCCTTTAACCGCGCCCATCGCCCGACCCACCGCGGCACCGGATATCTGCAGAACATCGCCGATGGCGTCAAGCTCCTGCAGAAGGAGAACATCACCCCGCGAAACGCGGACTCCGCGATGTTCCACATCTCGCCCGTCCTGATTGCTTCCTCGACGCTGATGATCTTCGCGGCACTCCCGTGGAGCAGCGGATTCTACGTCGCGAACCTGGACCTCGGAATCCTCTTCATCTTCGCCGCGTTCTCGCTCGCGCCCCTCGGCATCCTGATCGCCGGCTGGTCTGCGAACAACAAATACACCCTAGTCGGCGGCCTGCGCGCCGCCGCGATGCTCATGGCCTACGAGATCCCGATGATCCTGTCCGTCATCGCCCTCGTGTTCTTCACGGGCTCCCTCAACCCGCTGACGATCGTCCGGCAGCAGGATCGGCCGCTGGTCTCGTTCGGAGCCCTTTCCATTCCGGCGTGGTACGTCTTCTCGCCGCAGATCCTCGGGTTCATCGTCTTCAGCGTCTCGATGATGGCGGAGATGGAGCGCATCCCGTTCGACATCCCCGAGGCGGAGGCGGAGCTCGTCGAAGGATGGACGACCGAGTATTCGGGGATGCGGTTCGGCCTCGTCTTCGGGTTCAAGTGGCTCCGGATGATCGCCGGCGCCGCGCTCATCGCGATCCTCTATCTGGGCGGCTGGAGTGGCCCGGTGTTCACGACCTTGTCCGTGGGAGGCATCCCGGTTCCGATCGTCCCGGAGGAAGTCTGGTTCCTTCTCAAGATCTATCTCATCTCCGTCGTGTTCATCTGGATCTCATGGTCCGTGCCCCGCGTGCGGATCGACCAGATCTTGAACATCGGTTGGAA
>DASWGO010000275.1:0-11772 GCA_036393695.1 Thermoplasmata archaeon | reverse complement strand
GAAGAGCGCACCCAGGCCCGCGGCCGCCTCTTCCTCGGAGACTTTCTCTTCTTCCTTCTTTTCCTCTTTCTTCTCCTCTTTTTTCTTCTCGGCGGGCGGCGCTGCCGCGGGAGCGGCGGTCGGCATCGCGACGGCGGCCTTGAGGGCCTCGTCGATGTTCACGCCTTCCAGCGCAGCGGTCAGGGCCTTCACGCGAGTCTCGTCGACCTTCACTCCGGCGGCTGTGAGGACCTTCTTCAGGTTCTCCTCGTTCACCGGCTTCCCGGCCGCATGCAAGACCAACGCCCCGTACACATATTCCATTTGTCGTCACCTCCTTGTTCTTGATCACCCGGTCATCGCGCGAAGCTCCTCGTCGGCCGCGCCGGGCGCGCGTGCGACGAGGGCGAGCATCTGAGCGTACGCCTTCGCTAGGAGAAACTTGATCGACTCCTTCGTCGGGAATTCGGATTCCACCGCGAGCCCCAACGCCTGCGCGTGGGCCTTCGCGAGGAGGGGACGAATCGTTTCTTTCGTCGGATACCCGATCCCGAGCGCGAGGGCGAGAGCCTCCCGCCAGGCCTGGGCGATCTGACCCCGGACGACCGTGTCGTCGACGGCGAGGACATCCCGGCGGAACACGGTGCCATCCTCGTACGCGCCCCGCAAGTCCAGTCCGACGACCAGCGGGAAAATCTCGAGCCGCGCCAACTGCTGGGCGACGTCCCTCGGGATTCGCTGACCGGCTTCCACCATGAGCTTGTCTTGCCGGATTATGACTTTCCCCCGTTCAATCGCGGCCGGGATCCCGGCCTTCTGGAGCTCGCCAACGACGGGGCCGGGCTTGAAGGGCGTCTCCCCCGCGCGAACCCAGAGGTCCTCGGGCGCGATCTCGCCCCCGCGGGCCGGAGCGCGTGTCTTCGTCGCCTCGAGTTCCTTGAAGAGCCGGAAGGGATTGATGTCCGCCGTCACCACGGCCGTCTGCCCCTCGATCGTGTCGCTGAGCTTGACCAGGGCCGGTTTCTTCTCACTCGCCTGCAGCAACGCGAGGCGGAGCAGGTTGTTCTTCGCGACCGTGATCGTGGCGCGTCCGGTGAGCTTCTTCCGGATCGCCTGGAATTGCGGCGCGGGGATCCCGTGGATGTTCGCGATTCCGACGACGCGGGCCTGCGCGCAGCGCGTCGCGAGCGCCTCGACGAGTTGCTTCTTATAGGGAGCGACGTGCGCCATGGCACACCTCAGAGGTACTTTACCGCCGGGCCCATCGTCGTCTTGACATAGGCCGACTGAATGTTGAAGCGTCCGCGTTCGAGCTTGCCGACGACCCGGCGCATGAGGGCATCGAGATTCTCCGCGAGATCCTCCGGGGGCATATCCCGGGTCCCGATCGCCGCATGGAAGGTCCGCTTGTCGCGGCTCCGCACGCGAACCGTGTTCCGCAACGAGTTGATCAGGTTCGTCGGATCCGCCGTGGGCGGCACGGGCCGAGGCATCCTTCCCCGCGGTCCGAGGACGACGCCGAGGCGCTTCCCGATCACGGGCATGAGGGGGGCTTCCGCGATGAAGAAGTCGTACGACGTCGCGAGGGTCCTTGCCTTTCGCTTGTCGCTGGCGTACTCCTCGATCTCCTGCGGCTGGATCACGAGGTCCGCGACGTTCCTCGCCTTGAGGGCAAGCTCACCGGAGGCGAAGACGCAGACGCGAATCGGCTTCCCGCGTCCCTTCGGCAGGACAATGTCTTCTTCGACGCGATTCTTCGGGACCGAAAGATCGACATCGCGGAGGTTCACGGCGACCTCGACGGATTCTTTGAACGCGCGGGGCTTGGCGGCCTCGAGCAGCTTCTTGATTGTCTCGACCGAATGCTTGTCCGCCAAGGGAGATCGCCTCCTGCAGTGCGTGCAGCCACGGGGCCTCCTGCAGAGGAGAGGCGGCGAAAGAGCGTGCCCCTAATAAGGCTTTGCGGACACACGGCCGCGGCACGGTTCACGGGAGAGGGAACCGGCGGGGACGAATTCGCGGTTGGGATTTCGTCCTAGACACGTGGACGGTGAATTATCAGTCGGACGATGATAACTGCAGAATCCTTTTGTAGCAATCGCTCCTAGCCCGGTGCGTGCGGGAGGAGGACGTTGCGCGTGCGCTCGAGACCCTCGGGCTCACCGGCAAGGAATCGCGGGCGTACCTGAGCCTGCTGCAGAATGGAGTCGCAACCGCTCAGCAGGTCAGCCAACTCCTCGGGGTTCAGTATCCCGCGGTGTATCGGATCTTGCAATCCCTGCAGACGAAAGGCTGGATCGAGGTATCCCGGGAGCGGCCGAACCGGTATCGGGCTCGCGCGCCTCGAATCGTCGCCGAAGAAGCGCGCCAATCGAAAGGCGATGATCTGGTTGCCGCCGCCGAAATGGTGGGCGGGTTGAAGGAGAGCTCCGTGCCGAAAGTCCGAGAGACCGAGACGGACCTCTGGATTTACAAAGGGACGGAGTCGATCGGACGCAAGCTCCGCGAGGTGGTCCTCTCGAGCAGCGGGCAGATCCTGTGCGTGAGTCCGTTTCCCGTCGCCCCCGAGATCCTGCGCCTCCTGTTCGATGCGCTCGGGCGATCCCACCGCGTCGTGCGAGTGGTCTTGAACGAGGCGAACCGCGCAGACCTCGCGGAGCTCGGAAGTCTCCTCGGACGGAACATGCGCGTGCAGTTCCATTTCCCCGCGCGGCCGCTCTCGGCGACGCGCCTCGCCCACACCTACGTGTTCCCGAGCGACCAAGAGGTCTTCATCCTGAATTCGTTCTACCGCGATGGGGGACTCGCGGCGGACAAGCTCCAGGGGCTGTGGGTCGGCGACATGGACTTCGTCCGGATTCAACTCGAGGCGATGCTCCTGGACCTGTCGCAACCGACGGCTCGGGAGCGGAAGGCGTTTCCGAAGGCCCGGTGACATCAGCCCGCGAGCTGTTTGTCGAACTTGCCGGCCTGGATTTCTTTCGAGAACTCTTTCGCGGGTTTCCCTTCGACGGTGACGCCCATCGAGACGCACGTGCCGACGACCTCGAAGACGCGTGCCTTCAAGGATTTCGCCTGCATCGCATCCGCCTTCATGTTCGCGATCTTGATCGCCTGCGCCAGGGTCAAGTTCCCGACGCGCGTCTTGCCCGGATCGCCGGAGCCTTTCTCGACCTTCAGCTCTTTGGCAATCAGCGCGGACGTCGGTGGGGTCCCGACCTCGATCGTGAAGGCTTTCGATTTTGGATCGACGATCAGGGTGACGGGGACCTTCATCCCTTCGAAGCTTTTCGTCTTCTCGTTGATCGCCTTGATAATTTCGACAATGTTCAGGCCGAGCGGACCGAGCGCCGGTCCCAGCGGAGGCCCGGGAGTGGCCTTGCCACCATCGACGAGCACGCTGAGCTTCTCCACCATGGCGGGACTCACTTCTCCTCTTCTTTCTGGAGGACCCGGACGCTATCTCCGCGCACGGTCACCGGGATTCGGACCATCGCTTCGAAGAGTTCAACGGTAATCTCTTCCTTCGTCTCGTCGATCTTCATCACGCGGGCCTTCTCGCCTTTGAACGGCCCGGCGACCAGCTCGACGATGTCGCCTTCCATGATGCCGCTGACGATCGGCTTCGGGGTGAGGTATGCCTCGATTTCCGAGAACGCGATTCCGGTCGACTCTCCCTCGCCTTTCACGACGCCGCGCGCCCGCCGGAGGCCGCGGACGACCTCCTCCAAGCGGTCGGGGTTCATGCTCTCCACGTAGACGTAACCCCGGAAGTTCGCCGGCACGAGGATCGAGAACACGCCGACGTCTTTTGCCCTGGCCCGCGCGTAGATCGCGTCGGCCACCGCGCGTTCGTGACCGATCGATGACTTCACGGCGAGGACCGCCTGCCGTGCGCTGAAGCTCAAGGTCTTCGCGTCGAACGCCCCCGGGTCGCCCTTCGAAATCGCGTTCACGACGACGTTCAGGCGGTCCCCGTAGCGAGCCCCTTTCGGACATGTGACGGTCAGCGTGATCTCTCGCTGGCCGTCGGCAATGAGCCGGAACTCCTTCTCCGTGACCTTCGTGAAGGTGACGTCCCACACTTTGTCCTCGACGCCATACAGCTTGACGGTCCACTCCGGCGGATCCGGAAGCTCGGAGTTGTAGACGAGGTCCACTTTGATCCGAATCGTGTCATCCTCGGTCCCCGTGTTCGTGACGACGACCGGGTATTCTTTCGTCTGACCGGCGGTGAGGGAGACCTTCTCCTCTTTCAGGTCCAGCTTGACGCCGTAGTGGCCGACCGCGGGCGGCTCGGGCTTGGGCTCCGCCTTCGCCTCGCGCCTCGAGAAATCGTCCAGGAGTCCCATCGTTCACAGCCCCAGGAACCCGAAGATCCCGTGGAAGACGCCGGGACCGTATCGCATGATCAGGTAGATCACGAAGCCCAGGGCGCCAATCGCGGCGATGCCGAGGCCGGTGATCAGCACGACCTTCGAGTACTCGTCCGGCGTGGGCCGGCGCGCCATCTTCAGGACGCGGCCGTACCGCCCTTTGCCGAGGCGCTTCGCGCGCTCCTCGATCCGCCGTTGCACCTCCCAGCTCTTGTCCACGATGTCCGCCATGAACTTCACCGCACGATGTCGACGCCGCCGTGGGCACGCGCGTGCTCCCCCGGCCCGAGGATCTGCTTCGATCTCACCCCGGTCAAGATGAGCATGACCCGCAGCTTGTGCTCCAGGCTCGGGTCGACCGCCGCTCCCCAGATGATCCGGGCGTTCGGGGCGATTCGACCCTGGACGATCTCGGCGACCTTCTCCGCCTCGGCCACGCTCATGTCGTTGCCGCCCGTGACGTTCACGAGGGCTCCCGTCGCGGCGCTGATGTCGACGTCGATCAGGGGCGAGTTGATCGCCTCTTCGATCGCCTCCTCCGAGCGGTTGTCGCGATCCGACTCGCCGAGGCCGATCATCGCGACCCCGCCGCCCTTCATGATCGTCTTGATGTCATTGAAGTCGAGGTTCACGAGACCCGGCTTCGTGATGATCTCCGTGATTCCCTTGATGGCCCGCATGAGCACGTCGTCCGCGACCTTGAACGCCGCATTCAGAGCCAGACGCGGGACGAGCTCAAGGAGTTTGTCATTCGGGATCACGACGACCGTATCCGCAAAGTTCCGGAGCTTCTCGAGGCCGTACTCCGCGTTCTCCGCGCGGATCGCGCCCTCCGCCCGGAACGGGAACGTGCAGATCGCGATCGTCAGGGCGCCCGCCTCTTTCGAGAGCTGTGCGAGGACCGGGGCGCCGCCCGTCCCCGTGCCGCCTCCGAGGCCGCACGTGATGAACACCATATCCGCACCCTGGACGACGGACCGCAGTTCGTCCGCGGCCTCGCGGGCCGACTCCTCGCCGACCTGGGGGAGCGCGCCGGCTCCGAGGCCGCGCGTGACGCGGCGACCCAGGAGGAGCTTGTGGGGGGACCGGATGATGAGGAGATGCTGGGCGTCCGTGTTCGCGGCGAACAACTCCGCCCCCACGATGCCGGACTCGACGAGACGGTCGATCGTGTTGCAGCCGCCGCCCCCGATCCCGACGATCTTGATGTTCGTCCGGAGGCTCGCGAGGATCCGCTCGAGTTCGGCGTCCTCCGCGTCGACGCCCACCCTCTGCGTGGGTGACTCAGGGAGCCGCGGCTGAACGCCCGAGCGACTGACGACTTCCCTGACGATGGAATCCATTTTTCGGCCTCCGGCTGCCCGAGGAAGCGAATGAAGCAACCGCGACATTCACGTAAAGGGGGACGATTAATAAATGTTTCCGGGTTCGGATTCGCTCCATCCGCCCCGCCTCCCGTGGAATGGCCACGGCGTGGCGTTCAGCGGATCACGTCGACGCCGACGCGGGCCTTCTCCTCCGATGGGTCTCGTCGTCCGACAATCTGTTTCGACTTGACGCCGGTCGCGACGAGCATCACGCGCAGCGTGTGTTCGAGCGATGCATCAACCGTCGCGCCCCAGATGATCCGCGCGGTGGGGGAAACTTTCGATTGGACGACCTCGGCGACGCGTTCCGCTTCGGAGATCGTCATGTCGTTTCCGCCCGTGACGTTGATCAGCACGCCGTGGGCGGTCGAGACATCGACCTCGAGGAGCGGAGAGTTGATTGCCTCCTCGATCGCCTCGACGGCGCGGTTGTCCCCGACCGCCTGGCTCTCGCCGAGGCCAATCATCGCGACCCCGCCGCCCTTCATGATCGTCTTGACATCGTTGAAGTCGAGGTTCACCAGGCCCGGCTTCGTGATGATCTCGGTGAGTCCCTTGATTGACCGCATCAGGACTTCGTCGGCGAACTTGAACGCGAGGTTCAGCGACTGCCGCGGCACGAGGTCGAGCAATTTGTCGTTCGGGATCGTGATGACCGTGTCGGCCGCGTCACGGAGCCGCTCGAGCCCCCATTCCGCGCTCTCCATTCGGAGTTTGCCTTCTCCGCGGAACGGTAAAGTGACGACCGCGATGGTCAAGGCGCCCATTTCCTTGGCAAGCCGCGCGACATAGCCGCAGCTGCCCGTGCCGGTCCCGCCGCCGAGGCCGCACGTCACGAAGACGATGTCCGCGCCTTGGACGATGGCCCGTAGTTCCTCTTCGGCCTCGCGAGCGGCCTCCTCGCCGATCTGCGGCAGGGCACCCGCGCCGAGGCCCTTCGTGATGCGTCGACCGAGAAGGACCTTCTTCGGGGACGCGATGTGGAGCAAGTGTTGCGCGTCCGTGTTGCACGCGTACAACTCCGCCCCGACGATCCCCTCGTTGTACACTCGGCCGATCGTGTTGCATCCTCCACCTCCGAGGCCGATGATCTTGATGTTCGTCCGCATCTTGCTGAGCATCTCTTCGAGCTCAGCGTCGACACGGCTGTCTTCAAACGCGGGGGCACTCCCTTCCCGGGCGAGCACGTCCTCTAGCATCGAATTCATTGCGCCACCTGCAGAACCTGCGAGGTCATCCCATCCCGCAAGATGGTCGCGTATCCGGCGGACGCTATTTAAAAGTTGTCCGACGAACGTCCGCCGCGTTGACAAACGCGCGGAAACCATCGTTGATCGGAGCCCTTCACCCGAAGAGCGCGGAGATTGACGCCTTGCGGACCGAATCGACGGCCTCGGCCGGTGCCGCGACCATGACGACCCAGTCGACGACCTGCCGCACCTGGAGGGCGCGGCCCAGCGGACTCACTTTCGAAAAGGGCTTCACGTCCCCGTCGTCGAGGATCGGGACTTCGGTCTTTGCGATGCGAGGTTCGCTCAGCAGCAGCTCGGGGAGCGGCACGTCCACGATGACCTGACCCGGCTTCACGCCCGCTCGTCGCGCGATGCGGTCCTCGACGCGGCGGCGCTCGTCCGGATCCTTGAACGACGCAAGGACGGCCCGCGTCCCATCGGTCAGGTCGTCGCGGTCCGACGCGAGGACGCGCTTGTAGAGCTTGCGGTACTTCAGCCGCAGCGCGATCTCCCGCTGGAGAGGTCCTTGGTGCATGAGCCAGTTTAGGAGCTCGTGGTCCACCATCTTCTGAATGTCCGCGATCGGCGCATCGGAGCGTTCCACCGCGCGTGCGAGCATCTCCTCCGCAATGCGGACCGTCTTGTGGAAGTACACGGAGGAGTACATGAGGCCCCGCGCGACGAGCATTCCCTCCAGCGCCGGGAGGCCTTTGCGGTCCAGCGCGAGCTCGCCTCGATGGGTCCGGAGCGTTTGCAGGAGCCGAGAGAAGTCGATCGTCCCATGGGTGGCACCGGTGTAGTGCGCGTCCCGCATGAGGTAGTCAATCTGATCCGCGTCCATCGGGCTGTGGATGATCTGCGCCAGGTATCGCTTGGCTTCCTTCCGACCCCCCGGCACGAGCAGGCCCGCGCCTCGGTCCGAGGGCCCGCGAATCAGCGCGGCGACGGCCTCAGGATCCACCGTATGCTTCTCGAGGACCTCGTGGATCCGCTTGAGGTCCGGGAAGGCGCCCCGGTCCTCCGGGGAGACGTTGTCGTCGTGACCGGTGATGATCCGCTGGGTGAGGTGCATGTGATCGACTGAGAGCTCGCGGCTCAGGACATGCTCGAGGGTATGGGAGAACGGACCGTGGCCCACATCGTGCAAGAGGCCCGCCGCTTGGACGAGTTTTCGTTCGTCGTCCGAGAGGCCGAGGGCTCGCGCCATCTCTCCCGCGACATGGCCCACCCCGAGGCAGTGTTCCACGCGGGAATGGTTCGCCCCGGGGAACACGAGATACGTCAGACCGAGCTGGCGAATCGAATTCAATCGCTGGAGTTCGAGCGTTTCGAGGAGGTCGAGCGTCAGCGGATCCAGGCGAATCGTCCCATGAACCGTGTCCGTGATCGTCTTCAGATCCGCCATCCGACGCGCCAGCCTGTACCCGCATATATAGATTCGGCGAGACCGTTCGATGGTCTCTCTGTCGGATGTGCTTGAGGATGAATCGTCGCGATCCTGGCGCCGCGCGGACCGGTCTACGCCTTGGACAACCGATAGTAGTCCAGGCCCCACAGCATCGGGTTGAAGTAGTAACCGTTGACCCACGCGCGCTCGACGTGAAAACTGGTCGCTTGAAAGACCCATAGGTACGGCACGTCGTTAAGGACGGCGCGGGCGGACAGATCGAGAAAATCTTGGACTCGCGCGGTCTCGTTCAACTCGCTGGTCGCGGCGTCGATGAGCGAGTCCAATGTCGCGTTGCCGTACCCGATCCACGTAGCAAACGGACTCCCGGTCCGAAGGAATGGCACGACCGAATCGAGGGGATCGGCGAAGGTCGCGGCCCAAGAAAAGAGGGCGAGCGGGAGACCGCCGGAGCGCAACGCTCCATCGTACGCCGCGGCGCCCAACGACCGAACATCCACCCGAATCGCCCCGGGGGAGCCCTTCTGCGTATGCAAGGCCTCGAGGCCCCGGGCGATCAGGCGACCGCCCTGTTCTTCGTATCCGTTACCGGCGCGATAGTACAAGGTAAGATTGAATCCCGACACCCAGTACGGCGTCGCGCTCAGCTCGACCACGGCCTGGGCCAGGTCGAACGGGAAGAGAGGGATGCTCGCGTTGTACCCGGGGAGGCCGAGCGGGACCGGCCCGCGGGGCTGAAGGCCCGCATCGTGGGTCACATTCGCAAGGAAGCCGCCGTAGTCGAACGCGTACGTGAACGCCCTCCGCACGTGCATGTCCGCGAAGAAAGTGATGGGCACCGTGATGGCATCCGGCGCGGTCGCGTTGTTGATCTTCTGATTGTATCCGAAAAACGACATGTCGAACGCAGGTCGGTCCTTTGCGATTCGTAACGTCGGTGACCTCGGCGTCCCATCCGGGTTCATCACGTCCCACTGATGGTCGCGGCCGATCGCGGCCGAGTCCACGTCGCCGGCGAGGAGCATGAACTCGCGGCTCAGCGCATCGCGCACGGGAAGGATCTGGATCAATGCGGCTTTCGCGGCGCCACGCCAGTACTGGTCGAACCGTGCGAGCAGGATGGCTTGGTTCGAGGACCACGTCGCCAAGGTGAACGGCCCACTCCCGCATTCACCACCTCGAGCAAGGAAGGAATTAGGGACTCCCCATCGAACGACTCCGTGTCTTCCGACGCACGATTCCGATAGGATGGAGCCGAACGTCGAGGCGAGAATCGGCAAGAAGGCCGGATAGGGACGCAGGAGATGAAACACCACGGAATAGTTCCCCGTTGGCATTGTCGTCGAATTGCTCACCGCCCATGCGGTCGAGACGTTCAGCGCCGTCGTATCCCACGACGGTTCTGGCGGCAAGGCCGCGCTGATGTACGCCGGGACGGCGGCTCGCACCGGGAACGTCTTGTTGGCCCAGTCCCCAATCGTGCAGTTTTGCCTGCCGAGGATTAGGGGATTGCAGTCCGCGTCCGCGAACGTGCTGATCAGATTCGTCATGAGGCGCTCCAGGGTCCGCGGCGGCCCGGCCGGAGCGTGGATCGCGAGCAGGCGCCGCAACGAGGCCGAGACATCCCGCGCCGTCATGGGCGTGAGGTCGTGGAAGACCACATCCTGCCGCAACTGGAACGTGTAGCTCTTCCCGTCCGCGGACGTGCCGTTATTCGCAATCGACGGGACTTCTGTGGCAAGGCGCGGCACGAGCGGATCGACGCTTTCGCTGTCGGATGGGAAAGTGACGAGAGTTTCGTACACGTTTTGCAGCACCTCTCCGCCAGCGGACTCGTTGTCGATGGCCGGCTCCAGCGAATCCGGTTCCCGCGCCGTCGCGGATGCGAAGATGTCCGGATACTTCAGCTGGGCCGTCGGAGTTCCCGCGAGCACGCGCACCGTGTAGCCCGCGGATGTCGTCAATGCGCCCGACGACACGCTCAGGCGAACGAAGTAGTTCCCCGGCGACGAGAATCGGTGCGCGGTCTGGCCGACCTCGACCGCGGTGCCGGTCGTGTTCGTGGTTCCGTCCCCCCAGGAGTAACCGAACGAAAACAACGATGCGTTCTCCGCGGCACTGACAACGGTGTACGTTCCGCCGAGGGACGCATTCGATGCGTTGCTCCACGCCCACACGTACGCCCACGAGGCATTCCCGCTGAAACGGACTTCGGAACCCGCGGCCGCCATGGAACGGTTTGCCACGAGCACCGCGAGTCCAGTCGACGAGACGCAGGTGACCGGGCAACTCGACGGCGATGGGGGGTTCGAAGGGACCGCTCCATCAGACGGATTGGACCGGACGTGGATGAACAGAAGGCGGTCATCGTTCGTTGCGACCCCGCCCTTTCCATCGCTCACGGTCAAGACTGCGGTGTACCAACCGGGCACGGCATAGACGTGGGTCGGTTGAGTGTCCGATCCCGTCTGCCCGTCGCCAAAGTTCCAGGAATAGGTCAGCGCGTCGCCGTCGGGGTCGGTCGCGTGAGCCGTGAAGGTCAGAGGCGTGGGCGGGGTGGCCACGGTCGCGGTGTCGCTGCTGACGGATACGTCGCTGATGGAAGGAGGGCGGTTCGGCTGTCGAACCGCGATGGCGAGAGCCGTAATCGTCACGAGCGCGACGACCAGGACCGCGGTGATGCGGCCCCAGGGCCGGCGGTGAGGACCCTCGGCACCGGGCGGAACATCGACGCGTCCTCCCTCCGCGTCCGCCTCGGACTCCATACAACTCCCCTCCGGGCCGGAATTCATGGAAAGGGAGAGTCGACTCTAATAGTTTATCAGACGAAGCTCGAACCCCTACGAGAGACGTGCGGTCTTGCAAGGAGACCTCCGAGACACAGGGCGGTCATGTTCCAGATCCCCGTCGCTCGAGTCCGTTCCGCGAAGACACGAATCCGTCTCCAAAGTTTCAATTACGCCGCGCCGGTTGGGCGAGCGACGCCGGGGTGACAGAGCGGCTAATGTGACCGACTGCAGATCGGTTTCCAGAGGGTTCGACTCCCTCCCCCGGCATCCGCAAACCTACGGAGCCCGGCGGTCAAATTCCGAATCAACATTGCACCGAGGTCCAGGCCCCCGAACCCGAATCCGCGTTCGACGACTCCGGCCATTGACCGACCCGCGCACGTTCTTATAGCGACCATCCTTTTCATCGAACGTCGGCGATGGGGACGGCCTAGGAATGCGATACTTCGAGAGCATCCTCGACACGATCGGGAACACGCCCTTGGTCAAGCTGCCGAAAATCATGGCGGGCGTCCCCTGCCTCGCCCTCGCGAAGCTCGAGATGATGAACCCGGGCGGAAGCGTGAAAGACCGAATCGGCGAGAAGATGATCGAAGACGCCGAGGCGAAGGGGCTCTTGAG
>DASWGO010000274.1:0-4544 GCA_036393695.1 Thermoplasmata archaeon | reverse complement strand
GGTGCCGGTCCAAGTCTTGGAGCATGCTCGCCCGGTTCGCGGCGGTCCGCTTCGCGACGAGGAGCGTGCGATGTCGCAACTCCTCTTCATCGACGTGCGCGCCTTCGGCCTTCGCGACCGCGGTCGCCTCGCGGCACACATTCTCGATGAGGCCCAGAAGGCGCTTGTCCCGTACGAGCCGCCCGTTCGGAACCTCCGCAAGAGCGGCAATCGGATTGATTGATGCGTTCACGACGAGCTTGGACCACAGTTCTGTTTGAATGTCACTCGTCACGCTCGCGACGATTCCAACGTCCGCGAGGAGATCCCGCAAGCGGACGAGGTCCGATTCGTCGACGCGAGTCCACGCGCCAAGTACAGTTCCGCCGACGCCGGCATGCCGGATCTCGCCCGCGCCGACGAACGTGACGCCGTGCGCCGTTGTGCCCGCGACGACGCGCCGCGCGGCCTTCGCGATTGTCTCGGCGTTCCCGAGACCATTTTGAAGCGTCACGAAGATCGCGCGGTCGGCGAAGGGACGCAACGCAATCATCGCGTTCGCGGTATCGTACGACTTCGTCGTGACGAACACGAAGTCCGGTTTCGCGTTGTGCGGCACGCGGGTTGCGGCGCGCGGTTTCGCAATAATCGCCGTCTTTCCACGAACTCGAAGGCCGTGGGATTTGATCGCCGAAATGTGCTCCGCCCTCCCGATGAGAGTCACATTGTGCCGTTGAGAAAGAAGGCCTCCAAAGAAGCTTCCCATCGCGCCCGCACCGAACACCAAGATTTCCACGGCGCGTGTGATGCGGATGCACTCCAAAACGGTTTCGCTGCGTGCTTCGCATCTTCTCCTTTTTATATAAATCGTAGAATGGACGAATTTTTGTCGCTTCGCTACTTTTAAGACCCCTTTTGACTATACAGAAAATAGGGAGGAAACAAGTGGCCAAGAAAAAGAAGGGCAAGAAAAAGAAGAGATAGGCGCTTGCCCGGCCAGCCCTCGCGATGATTTGTCGCTCGGCGACTCATCGCGTCGCACCCTTTTCCCGTTTTTCATTCCTCTTATTCCTTTTCATCTCCCGGCCAATTCGGTCTGCGATCTTCAGCGGTTCGGGATATCCGCGGAGGGTTGACGCGCGAACCACTTCGAGCGCGCGATCCAGAGAGATGCGGTGGCCGACTGAGACAAAGTTCGGCCGCTCGCGGCCCGGCGGAATCCACGCGTATCCGCGGACCTGACCTCGGAATTCGATCGCCGTCACACCTGAGGGCGAATGGCCTCTCTTCGTCACCCGACCAACCAGCGGGTGCTTCGCCACGCCGATCGTCGGAATGTCGAGTCGCAATCCGACGTAGCAGGCGATTCCGAACAGAGCGGGATGCAGACGGCCGTGACCGTCAACCAGGAGGACCTCCGGTCGCCGATTGAGGCGACGAACCGCCGCCTCGATTCCCGGAAACTCGCGATAAGCCAGGTATGTCGGGACGTATGGAAACTCGGCGTGATGCCTCACCGCGGCGATGTCGATCGGATTGAGATCCTTCCGGTCGACGCACGTGGCCACGACATACATCGCATCTCCGTCATAGCCTGCGTCGACGCCGGCGATCCGTTCGAATTGCGGGCCCATATCCTGTTCGACCACGCGGTCGCTGAGCATCCGTTGTTCTTCTCGCAGCGCGCTGAGAAGGCCGACGGGTTCGAACACGTCGAGGATGCGTTCCGATGAGACACGCCCACGCAATAGCGGGATGCCCTCTCGCTCGAGCTCCGGTGACGCGGAGGCGAGAACCGGACGACCATCCGCGCGGACGACGCGGTGGGCCCCCGACGTGTCCGGATGGACGCTGAGCCAAGTGGCCACCGATCGGGCCGCCCGAACGTCGCCCAATGCCCGCGCGATGCCTCCGCAGGTGGCCACGCGGCCGGGTCCGACTTGATCGAGGCATTCTTGAAGAGCCCTCGCGAAATCGACGTCCACGCGCGGAAAGGGACTTGCGTCCGCAATACTCTTCCCATGTTTCGAGGATTCGCCACGGCTAAGGTTCTCGTTTCTTCGATTGGATTGAAGCCGCGAAAACCCTTTCTACGGCTCATCCCATCGACGGGCCACCGATGTCCCTCCTGCTCCGCGGTGGCCTCATTGTCACCCAAGATGAGAAGCGCCGCCTCGTGTCCGGTGACCTGCTCGTGGAAGACGGGCGAATTGTCGCGGTGGGCGAGGTCGACCATACCGCGGACGAGGCCATCGATTGCTCCGGCTGCGCGGTCCTTCCTGGTTTCATCAACCTCCACCACCACGTCCCGAACACGCTTCTCCGCGGCGTTGCCGACGACGTTCCGCTCGAAGAGATGCTTCCGAAAGCCTCCGCGATCGACGCGAAGCTCACGCGACGCGACGTGCAAATCGGCGCGCTCCTCGGATGCGTCGAGATGATCCGTTCGGGGACGACGAGCTTTCACGACCTGTTTTACTGGGAAGACGAGATCGCGCGGGCCGTGCGCGAATCGGGGATGCGTGGGTTTCTGTCGTGGGTCACCCTCGATGAGGCTTTCACGACGCAGCACGGCAGCCCTCTGAAGAACGCCGACGCATTCGTCGCGAAGCAGAAGGGCGATCCTCTCGTCACGCCCTCCGTCGGCGTGCAGGGAGTCTACGCGGCTTCGGAGGAAACCTACGCGAAGGCGAAAGAAATCGCCGAGCGACGCGATGTCCGACTCCACACCCACCTGTCCGAGACGCGCGGGGAGGTGGAAGCCCATCGCAAGAAGACCGGCCTTCGACCGGTCGAGTGGCTCGAGAAGATCGGCTTCCTCGGAGATCGGGTCACCGCGGCGCATTGCGTCTGGGTCACGATGAACGAAGTCCGCGCCCTCGCCCGTTGCGGCACGAGCGTCGCTCATTGCCCGGTTTCCAACATGAAGCTCGCGAGTGGCGGCGTCGCGCCGGTGCCCGAAATGATTGAAGAAGGCGTCGTCGTCGGCCTCGGGACCGACTCGCCGATCTCGAACAACGGGATGGACGTCTTTGCGGACATGAAAGTCGCCGCGTTGCTGCACAAAGCGACCCGGTGGGACGCGCGGGTGATGTCGGCGCAGACCGTCCTCGACCTCGCGACGATCCAAGCAGCCCGCGCGTTACACGTCGAACGGGCAATCGGTTCGATCGAGGTCGGGAAGCGTGCGGATCTCGCGGTCGTCTCGCTGAAAGGCGCTCACACAACTCCTTTTTATCCGGAAACCGTCATCCGGCATCTCGTCTACAGCGGCCGGGGGAGCGATGTGCAAGCGACGATCGTCGATGGCCAGATCCTGATGTCGGGGGGCGTCGTGCGAACCGTCGACGAGGCGGACGTCATCGCTCGCGCGCAAGAGACGGCCCGCGAGCTGTTTGGAGCGTGAGCCGTGATCGTCGGCGTCGACGAGGCGGGGAGAGGTCCCGTCCTCGGTCCGCTGGTCGTGGCCGGCGTCGCAGTCGAGTCCGACGTCGCGTTGCGCCACATGAACGTCCGAGATTCGAAGAAACTCTCGCCCGAGAAGCGGGAGGCGCTGGCGCCCGAGATCGAGAAGGTCGTGACATGGGAACTCCTCGTGATCCCCGCCGAGGAGATCGACATGATGCGCGCGGAGATGTCCCTGAACGAGTTTGAGGCGAAGCTCTTTGCGCAGCTCATCGAGCGGCTGCATCCGGAGACCGCCTACGTCGACGCCGCGGACGTGGACGAGATCGAATTCAAGCGCTGTGTGCAGCGAGAACTGCGTTTCGCCGTCGAGGTCGTCTCCCAGCACAACGCGGACGAGCTCTTCCCGGTCGTGAGCGCGGCGTCGATCTTGGCGAAAGTCCGCCGAGACCGGGAGATGCGCGCGATCGAGGCCGAGATCGGTGATACGATCGGCTCAGGTTATTCGTCCGATCCGGACACGATCACGTTCCTAGAAAAGTGGATCAAGAAAAAAGGGACTCTGCCGCCGCATACGCGGACCTCGTGGGACACCGCTCGGCGGCTGCTCGCGGAGTCCCGGAACCGCAAGCTCGACGATTTTGGGGGTCGGTAGCGATGAGAGAGATGCTCGAGGACTTGATTCGTAAGTTCAACGCGAAGGTCGCGTCCGATCCGGCGCTCCGCGCGGAGCTCGTCGGCCTCCGGAAGACCGTCCTGATCGAACTCAAGGACGGAACGAAATACCACTTCACCCTCGCGGATCAGAAGGTGGCCGGCCTGATCGACGGTGGCGTCGATCCCGCGGACATCACGATCGTCACCGACGCGGAGACGTTGCGCGGACTTATCCTCCGGGAGATCGGTCCGTTCAAGGCGTACGCCACCGGCAAGATCAAGTTGAAAGGAACTCTCGAGGACCTCGCACGCTTTCGCAAGTTCTTCTGAGCGGGAGCTCGCGATAGGTTTATCCGACACGCTCCAATGCGGACGGACGACCGCCGGCGCGCCGTGGCTCGATGCGCTGAGGTAGCGGGGTGGGGTAGCCAGGATATCCCGTCGGGCTCATACCCCGGGACTCCCAGGTCCCCGGTGAGACACCCGGAGATCGATGGTTCAAA
>DASWGO010000273.1:0-3128 GCA_036393695.1 Thermoplasmata archaeon | reverse complement strand
GGCAGGTCGAGGTCTTCCAGCTCCTCGAGGGCCGGTTCGGACGGGGCTTCGGGGACGGCGGGTTCCATCGAGACCTCGAGCAGCGACGGTTCAATCGGGGGTAACGCTTCCGGCGGTTCCCGGGGCGCAACTTCCGGCTTCGGCTCGACCGCCCTCGGAGGTTCAATCACCTTCGCTCGAAGCCCGTACTGGGACGCCAAGTGAGGAGGCATCCACTCACGAGACTGCAGATAACGGCATAGAGCCGCAAGAGCGGTCCGTTCCTCATGCTTCGATGGGCTCGAACGACGCACGTCGCGCAGGAACGTGTGAAGGACCTCCGCATCGCCCACGCTCACGATGGCCGGCTCGTTCGAATCGAGCCGAAGAAGGCGCACGAGCCGAACCGCTTCAGTCGAGGCGGGTTCGCGCGCCGGCCGATGCCATTCGATCTCGGAGAGGTCCGCCCCAACGATGGCGACCTCGTTCGCGGCGGTGAGATCCAAAAGCGATGGCCCGGGGAGGAGCCCGGGATCCAGCCACAGCGGGCGATCGGCCACGAGGAAATCGAGACAGGGCCCGCACAGAAAATCGCGACTCACGGCGCCGCATCGAGCGCAGCGCGAGGGGAGCACGAGCGCAACAACGACCGAGGGTCATATAAAAGCTGGGCAATGAATGGTGAGGGCCCGAATTTTGTTGCGACGCCGTCTCCGAAATGGCAAGGGCCGACATCTTCATTCAGCGGGAGACCGTGTCGCGGAATGGGTCTTCCCGTGGACGTCCATATGCGACGGGCCCGACGCGCGGACGACGACGTCATGTGGCGAGCCACCTTGCAGACCGTGTGGGACGACATCCCGGAAGACGAACGTGCGCGGCTGGATCGGGGCAAGTGGGAAGCCCATTTCCGGAAGAAGATCGAACCCTACATGGCGGGAGACCGAACGGAACGGTGGGTCGCCGAGACCGCGGACCACGAGTTCGTCGGGTACCTGATCCTCGGCGAGAGCGGTTTCATGACGCCGGAGGCACAGGGCTTCATCTACGACGTCTGGGTGACGCCGGACCGGCGCGGGACGGGGGTGGGGAAATTCCTCGTCGAGTGGGCGAGCGACTGGGCCCGACAGCGCGGGTATCGAAAGATCAAGCTCGAAGTGTCCGAGACGAACGCCCGGGCGCGCCACGTCTACGAGAGCCTGGGATTCCGCCCGGAACGCCGCTATATGGGGAAGCGACTCGAGTGAGTTTGCCGGACATGCTCGGAGTCGCGCAACTAACCACCAAAGGGTTAAATAACGGCGCTATCGTGTTCGGGGATGCGGGGTAGCGCAATGATTCAAGTCACCCTCACCGAAACCGCAGCGAGCAAAGTCAAGGAGCTCATCCAGCGGTCCGATCCAGAGACCGGCCAGCCGTTGGGCTCCCTCGAAGACACGTATCTCCGGATGTACGTCGCGGGCGGCGGCTGCTCCGGCTTCCGCTACGGTCTCGCGCTCGACCGGAAGATCCACGAGGACGACGAGGTCGTCCACGTCCACGGACTCAAGGTCCTTGTCGACGGCAACAGCAAGGAATACCTCGATGGCTCGAGCGTGGACTACGCGGAAAGCGTCGCGGGGAGCGGCTTCCTCGTGAGCAATCCGAACAACTGGTCGACCTGCGGATGTGGCCAGAGCTTCAACCCGAAAGGCGAGGAAGCTCCCGACCAGCACGAGTCCCATCCCGCTCACGCGCACACGCACTGAGTCGCCTGCGGTCGGCCAGCGCTCTTATCTCGGAAAGACATCTTCGTTGCATTCATGGCCAAGGCGGTCGGACTCCGAGTAGAGACGGAGAAGGCCGTCGAATTGGACGGCGTCCGCGTGACCAACAAGACCTCGAACTCGCTGTTGGTGCGCCGGACCCGGAAAGGGATCGAAGTCACCGACTGTTGTCTCGAAGAACAGGGGAAGTAGGCCGCTCGACAGCGAGTCCGGTGGCGAGCTCGGCGACGAATTTTCGTACATCCTCGGCGTTACGGCGCTCCGCCGCGCGACGCACAATCGAACTCCCAATGATAACACCGTCCGCACCTGCGGCCGCAACCGCTCGGACATGATCTCCCGTCGTTACACCGAAGCCCACACCGAGGGGGAGGGATGAAACCCGGTGAAGGGCGATGATTCGATCCCTTAGGTCCTCGGGCAGGTTCGAGCGTACGCCGGTGGTCCCGTACCTTGCCACGACGTAGAGGAACCCACGGGAGGCGTCCGCAATCGCTGCGGCCCTCGCGGGCGGCGTGGAGGGCGCAACGAGCTGGATCATGTCTACGCCAAGCGCTTCGAGCGCATCTCGAATCTCAGGTGACCCCTCAAGGGAAAGATCCGGAACGATGACTCCGTCGACCCCCGCGCCCGCGGCTCGTTCGGCGAACGTCGGAACACCCATTGCGAGCACTGGGTTCATGTACGTCATGAGGACGAGCGGAATCTCCGTCTTCTGACGGATACGCGCCGCGAGTTCGACGACGTCACGTGGACGCGTCCCCGCACGAAGCGCGCGTTGCCCGGCCTCCTGAATCTCGGGACCGTCGGCGATCGGGTCGGAGAAGGGGATGCCGAGCTCTAAAACGTCCGCCCCCCCTGCTTCGCAGGCCGTTGCGAGGGATTCCGTCATCCGGAGGTCGGGATCGCCCGCCATCAAGTAGGCGATGAGGGCGGCCCGGCTTTCTGCCCCGGCGCGGTGGAACGCCCTCGAGATTCGGCTCAGAGCTTCACTCCCATCGCGTCGGCTACCGTGGCCATGTCCTTGTCACCGCGACCGGAGATGGTGATGACGATGACTTCGTGGCGCTCCATCTCCCGCGCCCTCTGCATCGCTGCGAACACCGCGTGGGCGGGCTCGAGCGCGGGCAGGATTCCCTCATACGACGCGAGGGCCTGAAACCCCTCGAGGGCCTGTTCATCGGTGACCGCCACGAAGGACGCGCGGTTTGTATCTTTCAACGCAGATAGCTGCGGGCCGACGCCGGGATAGTCGAGGCCTGCGGAGATGCTGTGCGTGTCGAGCACTTGGCCTTCGGCGTCTTGAAGGACGTACGACCGTGCCCCGTGTAGGACGCCGACGCGGCCACCCGTCAGAGACGCCGAATGTTCCCCCGGCGACGC
>DASWGO010000272.1:0-1803 GCA_036393695.1 Thermoplasmata archaeon | reverse complement strand
GATTTCGCCTCGACGTCGATGGTGAACGTCGCGAAATCGAGGTCGAACCGACCGCCGGAGGCTTCGTCATCCGGATCGAGGGTGCAACGTATCGGGCCCGGGCGCGGCCCGACGCGGACTTCGTCGACGTTCGAATCGGCGCGAAACGATATCGTCTTCGTATCCAGGGGAACGAGGCGATCCTTGGCGATGAAGTCCACCGTCTGCGGATAGCCGACGTCTCTGAGGAACGAGGCGGTGGGATCGAAGGTCGGCCGACCGGCAAGGGCGCGGTCGTGGACATTCGATCATCGATGCCCGGACGCGTCGTGAGGGTGGCCGTCGCCGTGGGATCTCAAGTCCGACGGGGCCAGACGCTCGTAATCCTGGAGGCGATGAAGATGCAGAACGAGATTCCGGCACCCGGGGATGGCGTGGTGCGCCAGGTCGCGGTCGCGGAGGGCGAGACGATCACGGCCGACCGGGTCGTCGCGTCGATCGAGCTGGGCGCACCGTCGGCGTCGTGAGCAGGTGCCGGAGGCGCTCCTTCTTGGATCGCAGGTAGCGAACGTTCGCCGCCGTGACGGGAACCTGGAGCGGGATGCGTTTCGTTACGTGGACGCCGTACGCGCGGAGCTCCTCGATTTTCGCGGGGTTGTTCGTCATGAGCTGGATCGACGTCACCCCGAGGACCCGGAGCATGCAGGCGGCACATTTGTAACTCCGAAGATCGGCAGGGAAGCCAAGGACCCGGTTCGCGTCGACCGTGTCGAGACCGTGGTCCTGAAGGTGGTACGCGGCGACCTTGTTCACGATCCCGATGCCTCGTCCCTCCTGGGCCAGGTACAAGAGGACGCCTTGCGGGGCTCGCCCGAGTCGCTTCATCGCGGCATCGAGTTGCTGGCCACAGTCGCACCGCTCGGAACCAAAGACATCGCCCGTCACGCATTCGGAGTGCAGGCGCACAAGGACGTCGGGCTTCCCGGCGACGTTCCCCTTCACGAGCGCCACATGCTCTTCGCCCGTGAACGGGCAGACGAACGCGTGGATCCGGAAGTTCCCGTAGCGGGTCGGGAGCCGCGCCTGGCTTCCGAGGAGAATGTTGTCGCAGAGTTCGCCTTCGAAGCGCGACATGGCCCGCCGTTCCGACGGTTCCGGCCTATATAAGAATGCAGGTAGGAGCCAGCGACGCAGCACGTTCTGATGAACCCCGCGGGCGCGTTCATTCCGCCAGATGGGCCGCGATCAACGCCGGCGCCGCCCCGATCGCGGTCGCGGTCTCCAGGGAGAGGCCTCGACCCGTGAGATCGAAGTGATAGCGGCCGAGGGGATACACGTCGCGGTCATCGAGGCCCCGCGGTCCCAGTCCGAAGACGAGCAGGATCGACGTGCCGTGCTTCAGGAGACCCGCCAGGGAGGCGGCGTTCGTAGCCTTCTTCGGCTCCGGTCGGCTCGTGGTCACGATCGCTTCGCCCAGTTGGGGCGGGAACCCTCGCTTCGGGAACTCGAACGTTTGGAAGCGGCCGAGATGCGCCAACTCTCTCAGATACTTGCCCGCTTCCCCGATGCTCGTCGTGCCGGACACCCAAGCGGCGACGTCCTCGGGGGTGCTGAGCTCTTTCTCGAACGGGAACCCGAACGTGGCGAGGTTCGCTTCGAACGCGAGGGCGATCGGTGCCGCGCGCGCGATGGCTCGGCGGTGCGCCTCGGCGAACCGCACCGGATCGTACGAATTGTACAGGCCGATCGTCATCCGGCCTCGGGCCATGACCGCGACCATGCCCTCTACGCTATTTTGAATTACTGGGCCGCGATGGACTCGTC
>DASWGO010000271.1:0-2469 GCA_036393695.1 Thermoplasmata archaeon | reverse complement strand
TTGTCGGCCATCAGCACGATGCCGTTCTTGAACTTCAGGCCCACGGTGGTGTTGCCCCGCGTGACCGCCACGCGAGCGTATTCCACCTGGAACAGGCGGCCGTCTGGGCTGAAGACCGTAATCGCGCGGTCGTACGCCATCTGGCCCGGCTGCATATGATAAACCTCGGGCCGCTAATCAAGCGGTCACTTATAAGGGTTCTTTTTAGGTTGTCGGCGAACGCTGTCCGCGCGGCCCAAGTATTTGCGAGTTGCCGCTCGAATGGTTCCCGATGTGCCGACCGTGGTCACCTGGACCGGTTCTCCGCCAACGGCACCGATGTCATTCAGCGCATGGATCGCAGCGTCCTTCTCGAGATGGGTGGTCCGGGCGAGGCCCAACGTCCCCGCGAAGTCGACGAGCCAAAGTCGCGGCGTCGTCGTCCGCAGGGCCTCCAGCACCTCTTCGCGCCGGAACGGCCGTGAACCGTCGACTCGGAACGCGATGTATCGGTACCGCGGGCGGTGCGTGCTCACGCTCGGCGATGGGGGAGAAGTGGAAAAAGGTTCGGGTAAAAAGAGGAGGAGGTCAGCGTACTTCGTCCACTTCGGCGGACGTCTTCACGATCCCGGTGTACACGTCCTTGCCGAGGAGCGATTTCGACTTGACGCCCGTGATCACGAGTAGGACGCGAACCGTGTTCTGCAGGTCGTCCTCGACGGAACAACCCCAGATGATCCGCGCCTGCGGGTTGATCTTCTGGCCCACGATCTCCGCGGCCTTCTCCGCCTCGGACACGGTCAGGTCGGGCCCGCCCACGACGCGCACGAGGGCGCCGCGGGCGTGGGTCAGGTCGACCTCGCCGAGGAGCGGGGATTCGAGGGCCTCGTTGATCGCGTAGTCGATCCGGTCCCGCTCTTCCTCGCTCTCGCCGATCCCGATCATCGCGACCCCGCCGCCCTTCATGATCGTCATGAGGTCCGCGTAGTCGAGGTTCACAAGGCCGGGCTTCGTGATGATCTCAGTCATGCCCTTGATCGACTGCATGAGGATCTCGTCCGCGACCTTGAACGCGGCATTGATCGGCAGCCGGGGCACGAGCTCGAGGAGCTTGTCGTTGTAGATGACGATCGTCGTGTCGCTGAACTTGCGGAGTTTGTCGAGGCCGGCCTCCGCGTTCTCCATCCGGATGCGGCCTTCCGACTTGAAGGGCATCGTGACGACGCCCATCGTGAGGGCGCCTTCCTCTTTCGCGACGCGGGCGACGTATTGCGCGGAGCCGGTCCCGGTCCCGCCGCCCATGCCCGCGGTGATGAACACGACGTGGGAGCCGCGGAGGAAGTCTCGAATCTCTTCCTCGTTCTCGTGGGCGGCTTGTTCGCCGACCTCCGGGAGGGCTCCGGCACCGAGGCCTTTCGTGAGGCGCTTTCCGATGAGGATCTTCTTCGGCGCGTGGACGGAGAGCAGGTGCTTTGCGTCCGTATTCACGGCGGCCAGTTGCGCGCCTGTGATCCCGGCCTCGCTGCATCGGTTGATCGTGTTCGATCCACCCCCGCCGCAGCCGACGATCTTGATCGAGACATTGATCGACTCCACGATCTTTTCGATCTCTTCGTCGTCGCCGTTCTTCTTCTTTTCCACGGCCTTGGCTTTCTCGGACTCGCGCTCTTCCTTCGCCTCGGCTTCCTGGTGCCGGGCCAGGGCTTCGTTGAGAAGTGATTTCATTGTGCCATCCCATCCCGATGGAGACTGACGGGCGGACGAATCCATCTTGCCCTATTTAAAAGTAGTCATACATCTGTCTGACAAACACCGCGTTGACATCCGCCGCGGGGCTGCCACGGAAAAAGGGCCTCAATGGGCCATCGCGGGCACCGTGGCCATGTTGATGACAATCCCGGCGTTCGTGATCTCGAACGGATACACGGACTCGTCGTGGGACGAGCCTTTGTACTTCTCGACGGACAGGAACCGCTTGATGCCGGTCTCGTCCCGGAGCTTGTGGAGGCGGAGCTCCCCTCGCGCCAAGAACGCCTCCGGCGGGACCTCGCCTTCCTCCGGGAGCTCGAGGGTGAGCAGCGAAGTCACCTTCGACTCTGCGAGGTATCGCATGAACGACTGCGTCGTCACGGTCTCCTCGAACTCGCGCATGCAGAAGTATTTCAGGGCCGTCATCGAATCGATCACGACGCGCTCGTAGTTTCTCTTCAGGAAGAGGTTCTTGAGGAGCTGCTGCAACGAGTGAACCGTGACTTCCTTGCTCTCGAAGTCCGGGGTCTTCCGGATCCGCTCGCCGATCGATCGCATCTTCGCGGGCTCCTCCTCCGTGGAGATCTCGAGGATCGGCGTGGGCTCGAACCGTCGGATGTCCGAGTTCGCGTCGAGGACGTCGAGGTCGTCCAGGTTCCAGCGGAATCCGCGCATGTTGATCTTCAGTTCGTTCGGGGGCTCTTCGAGGGCCACGAACAGGCATCGCTCTCCGCCTTCCAG
>DASWGO010000270.1:0-2074 GCA_036393695.1 Thermoplasmata archaeon | reverse complement strand
AAAGCGAGGCAGACCGCGGCGAGAATCGGCAGCCCGAAAGCCGTGGTCCGCCTCCTGGGAGGCTTCGTGGGGTTCATGAGCAGAAGAACTGGCGGAGGGCTCTTGGGATTTCGCGAACATGCCACGCAGGTGGTAACATTTGGGTCAGTTCGTGACCGCCGCGCGATGCACGAACGATTCCGAGAGAAGAGATGTACGGGAGGACGCGATGGCGGGATCGAGCGGTTCTAGTTTCCGTGTCGAGCCCGCCGCGACTTGCTCTCCATTGCGCCGGATTTCTTCACGCTTGCCGAGGGAATCTGCCCTGATGAACTCCTCCATCTCCGAGACCGTCTTCCCGTGCGCGATGAACTAGTCCTTTGCCTTCGATCCCAAGCCAGCACGATTACCTGGGCGTCACGAGATCGTCCTTCGCATGAGGACTCCGCTCGTCCCGAGTGGAGCAACTTTTCGGAAGCCTTCCTTGAGGAACATGCCCGGGGTCCCGAACCAACGCCATTCCGGTACCGCCGCCATTTTCTTCGAAACGACCGGATACGCTTCGACGATTCCGCCTCCCTGTTTCTTGATCGATTCGAGGGCTCTATTCAGTGCGAGTTTTGCGACGCCGCGCCCGCGGTACCGACTGTCCACGAAGAAGCACGTGATTCGCCACAATTTCCTCGCACCTGGAGGCGGTCCCACTTTCCGATAGCCGATCCTTGCATCGATCCTCGGCAGCTCCGCTTGGCTGCCGTACTGGCACCATCCGATCGGGGTACTTCCATCGTAGACTAGGATTGCGTGGGCACGGCCTTCTCGAACGAGCGTTTCCTTATCCTTGCGGTTCGCTTTCTTCAGCTCCGCGCTCGACATCCCTCTCCCGATGGGGTTCGGTCGTTGGTAATACATGCACCAGCACTGGCCCTGCTTGGCGGCGAGCGTCTCGAAGTCAGGAAATGTCCGGGTGCTCAGCTCACGCGTCGTGTACGCCATTGGAACCCTAACATCGATTCATGATGGTCGACAATCCGAACGAAAGCATGAACAGCATCAATAAGGTGTCTTGCCGGGGGATTCCTCGGGCCAGGCGCACCAGCAAGACATCCACATGCGAGGAGGGGGAAGACGAAGAACGGTGCCACCGGTACTATCCAGGAACATTATCGGGTCGCAACGAAATCATATTCAGGTCTCTTCGCATTTCGATCATCACGACCAGCAAACGGCCACAGGTTCATCCGGCGGTGGAAGGTCGAGGCCTCGAGGTCTTCACGGCGGAAGCGCTCGGATTCATCGCCGACCTTCATCGACGATTCAATCCAACCCGCCTGGACCTCCTGCGCCGGCGGGTAAAGCGCCAGGCGCGGGTGGACCAAGGAAAGACTCTCGGCTTCTCGAAGGTCACAGGGCGTATCCGGGACGACTCGTGGAGCATATCTCCTGTGCCCGCCGATCTGACCGACCGGCGTGTTGAAATCACCGGCCCGACGGACCGGAAGATGATGATCAATGCACTGAACTCGGGGGCCAAGACGTTCATGGCCGATTTCGAAGATGCGAACACGCCGGCGTGGAGGAACGTGGTCGAGGGCCAGGTGAACCTTCGCGATGCCGTGCGGCGCACGATCGAGTACGCGAGCCCGGAGGGCAAAGAATACCAGTTGAACCGCGAGGTCGCGACGCTCCTCGTCCGGCCGCGCGGATGGCATCTTCCGGAACGGCATATCCAGGTCGACCGCGAACCTGTCTCCGCGAGCCTCGTCGACTTCGGCCTGTTCTTGTTTCACAATGCAAAGGATCTCGTGGCTCGGGGGACCGCCCCGTATTTCTATCTTCCTAAGATGGAGAGCCACCTCGAGGCGCGACTGTGGAACGACGTCTTCGGCTTCGCGGAAGATGCGCTGGGCGTCCGGCGCGGGACCACCAAGGCGACCGCGCTGATCGAGACCTTCCCGGCCGCGTTCGAGATGGAGGAGATCCTCTTCGAGCTCCGGGACCACGCGGCGGGCCTGAATGCGGGGAGATGGGACTATCTCTTCAGCATCATCAAGACGCTGCGAGCACGGACGGACTTTGTATTGCCGGACCGGGC
>DASWGO010000269.1:0-1831 GCA_036393695.1 Thermoplasmata archaeon | reverse complement strand
GAGGAGGTGTTCGGACCGTTCATCACGGTCACTCCCTTCGCCAAGGAGGACGAGGCGGTGGCGATCGCGAACGGGGTTCCGTACGGCTTGGGCGCTGGACTCTGGACGCAGAACCTGCGTCGCGCTCACGGGCTCGCCGCGAAGCTCCGAGCCGGGATGGTGTGGATCAACTCGTACAAACTCGTCGATCCCGCTTCGCCGTTCGGCGGGATGAAGATGAGCGGCATCGGGAGAGAGATGGGCTTCGAGACGATGCGGGAGTACACCCAGGTGAAGAGCGTCTGGGTGGGCTACGATTTCGAGCCGTGGCATTGGCCCGAATGACGCGCGCACGTCCGCGTTTGAGTCCCGAATAGATTTAATCCTGACTCGGCGCATCCCGTCATCGCGGAGGCGGGGAGGAGCGCGAAGTTGTCAGAAGGATCGATACGGCCGAAGCGGAGACGGTCGGGCCGTCGTGGCACGATGGTAGTGCTCGGACTCATCTTGATCGGAGCCGGCCTCGTCGTCTTCCGGTATTCGGCCGACATCGCGGGCCAGCTCGACTCGTACATCAGCCCGCCGCCGGATAACGGCAGCAATATCACCGGGCTCGTCAGTCCCGGAGGCTGGTATCTCCCCTTCGCGGTGTGGGGATTCGGTTTCACTCTGATCGGTCTTGGAGGCACGATGCTCCGCAGCGCGTTCATGTCCGCCGTGATGGGCGGGGCCGGGGGCGCCATGGGGGGCGGGGCGGCGATGTCGCCCGACGCGCTCGAGACGTACATGCAGCAGGCCCTCTCCGCCACCCGCGGGGCAACCAACACGCCGCGAGTCGATCCCGGGCCTCCGAAGGAAGTGGTGAAGGTCAAGTGTCGGAATTGCGGCAATCTCGAAATGGAAGACGCTGCTTTTTGTCGCAAGTGCGGCAAGCCGCTCTAGCCCGAACGACCTTCGCGGTCCACGACAGTCTCAGGCGCGCGCAATCGGCCGCCCGGAGGTTAGTGACAAAAGAGAACATTCGAAGCGATAGATATATCGCCTTGAAACAGGCAATCCGAAGTCGAGCGTTCGACCGGCCATGGCAGACCTCTGGGTTGTCGTCGGCTTCCTCGCATTCTTCGGGACCATCACGGGTCTCCTGGCGATCACATTTCTCGCGTTCACGCGCATGGACAAGGACGTCCGGAGAGCCCGGATGTTCATCATGGAAAAGCGAATCCAGCGGTTCCTCGGTGCGTTTACCTTCGCGTTCATCGCCCTCACGGTGCTCATTTGCGCTTCCACAATTGCCATCGGCCTCCCTGCGGCACTCGGAACCTCGCTGTTGGTCGTCTGGTTGGGCGGCATGGGGTACGGGACCTACGAACTGTTCCTCATCGTCCGGCCACCGAAAGGCATGCTCTTCCGTCTCGTGAAGAAGTCGAACACCGGCCGCTCGGTGCTGCTCGAGAAGGCCGCGATCCTGGACCGGTCCGGGAGGGAACGGGATGCAGCGAAGTGAGTCGCGAAGGAAGGCCGCCCTCTCCAATTTCTCGGACGAAGGCATCGAAGGACAACTCGGGAAAATCTTGGGCGAGTTCCGTCGCAAGACGACCGGGATCCGCGGTTCCGTGATCGCCGACGGAAATGGATTGACCGTAGCGAGCGACATCCAGGCCCAGGTCAGCCCGGCCGTCCTCTCGGCGATGAGCACGCTGATCGCGCAGTCCGGCGCACGGGTCTTCGAGAATATCCAGATGACGGGTCCGAGCTTCATCATCATGGATGGCGATCAAGCGAACGTCGCGGTCGTGCAGTTCGCGGCCGGGGACGTAAGCCTGCTCACGCTCGTCGACCGAAGCGCCAACCT
>DASWGO010000268.1:0-5189 GCA_036393695.1 Thermoplasmata archaeon | reverse complement strand
CCGCTCCTGTTCGACGGTCAGGGCCTCACGGAATACATCGTGAAGACGCTCCGGCTGGAGCCAAAGGACGAGGACCTGCGGGAGTGGAAGGACTTCCTCGAGAACCTGAAGAATCCCGACAAAGAGGTGACGATCGCCCTCGTCGGCAAGTACACGCACCTGAAGGACTCGTACATCAGCCATATCGAGGCGTTCCATCACGCGGGCGCACATGCCCGTGTCCACGTCAAGCTGAAATGGGTCGAGTCCGTCGACCTCGAGAAGCACGGGACGAAGCTCCTCGAAGGTGCGGACGGCATCCTCGTGCCCGGCGGGTTCGGGGACCGCGGAATCGAGGGCAAGATCGCCGCGACCCGATACGCGGCGGAGAACGAGATTCCCTTCCAGGGCGTCTGTCTGGGATTCCAGCTGGCGACGATTGGCTTCGCCCGCGACGTGCTCGGCCTGAAGGGGGCGAACAGCTCCGAATTCGATCCGAAGACGCCCCACCCGGTCGTCGATCTGTTGCCGGAGCAGCGGGGCGTGAAGGGGATGGGCGCGACGATGCGTCTCGGGGCCCACGAGATCGACGTCGATCCGAACTCGACGACCGCGAAGCTGTACGGCGCCTCCACGATCTACGAGCGCCACCGACACCGCTACGAAATCAACCCGGCGTACATCCCGAAACTCGAGGATGCCGGCCTGCGATATGTCGGCCGATCCGACGACGGACGGCGGATGGAGGTGCTCGAACTGAAAGGACACCCGTATTTTGTCGCGTCTCAGTTCCACCCGGAGTTGCGCTCCCGTCCGCTGAGGCCTTCCCCGATCCATCTCGGCCTCGTCCGAGCGGCGGCAGCGCGGTAGGCCCCCAAACCTTTAAACTGACGCGGGCTTTGGTCGCCCTTCGTGTCCGCCCTCGGTTATGAAGAGCTCCTCGCGCGCGCCAAGAAGGCGTTGCCTGCGGCCCTAAGTAGCGGGGAGCGTTTTCAGGTCCCCGCACCGGACGTCGTCATCGAGGGCAAGACGACGATCCTCCGGAACTTCGAGGACATCGTCGGCGCGATCCGTCGGGATCCAGACATGGTCTTGACCTACCTCCTGCGGGAGCTCGGGACCTCGGGCGCGATGGAAGGCCGCCGGGTCGTGTTCAAGAGCAAGGTCACCGCGCAGCAGGTCGAGGAGCGGGTCAAGTCCTACGTCGACGCGTACGTACTCTGTCAAGAATGCGGCCGGCCCGACACGCGGCTCGTCAAGGAAGGCCGGATCGCGATGCTCGAGTGCGATGCCTGCGGTGCGCGACGCCCGGTGAAGGCGGTGAAGAAGGCCGCGAAGGTCGAGGAGGCGCCCCTCGTCGAGGGGAAGGTCTACGAGCTCATGATCCAGGACATCGGCAAGAAAGGCGACGGCATCGCGAAGCTCGACAAGTACGTCATCTATGTGCCCGGGACGGCAAAGGGCGCAATCGTCAAAGTGTTCATCGAGAAAATCGCCGGCACGGTGGCGTTCGGACGCGTGACACGGGAGTAGGCGTCGATGCGCCGCGAGTACGCGTCGATTGCGGCGATGGCGGCGCTCCTTGTCGGCAGCCAGGCGGTGGCGATCGCGCTCTCCCCGTTGTTCCAGGGGAGCGGCTACCAGGCGTTCCCGAACCCCAGTGATGTCACGAACACGGTCGTGTACGTGATCTTGATCCTCGTGTTCACGGCGGTGATCCTGGGACTGGTCCGATATCGCCGGCAGAACCTCGCGAAGTACGTCATCATGGCGTCCATTTTCATCACCTTGGCATTCATCCTCTTGCTACCGCTGTACTACGGATTGTGGTACGCGACCGGCGAGAATCCGGACCCAAACTTCCAGACCTTCCTCGGGAACGTCGCGACCCTTCTCTCGTTCGGCTTCGCGGCCCTCCTGGTCTACGTCCTCGTGAAGTTCCCGGAGTGGTACGTCGTCGACACGATCGGCTTCGTGACCGCGGCCGGCGTGACCGCGATCCTCGGGATCTCGTTCGGAGCCATTCCGGCGATCCTCCTCTTGGTCGCCCTGGCCTTCTACGATGCGTGGGCCGTGTACCGCACGAAGCACATGATCACGCTCGCGGACGAGCTGACCAGCCAGCGATTGCCGATTCTCCTCGTCATTCCGAAGAAGGCCGGCTACTCGTTCCGCGAGCAAAAGAGCCTGAAGGGTCAGATCGCGGCCGGCGAAGAACGGGAGGCGATGTTCATCGGGCTCGGAGATCTCATCATCCCTGGAATCATGAGCGTCTCCGCGTTCACGTTCTTGACCGCGCCGGGCCGATCGTTCCTCGGCCTCGAGCCGAACGCGTTCGTCGCCATCGGGACGGTCCTCGGGAGCCTGGTGGGATTTTTCTTCCTCATGCGGTTCGTCCTGAAGGGCAATCCGCAGGCGGGGCTTCCGCTGCTGAACGGCGGCGCGCTCCTCGGCTTCGTGCTCACGAACCTCCTCGCGTACGGTTATCTGAATCTGGCGTGAGGCAGAAGGGTCATATATCCCGGCTCGGTTGGGACGACTCCCATGGCCCTTTGGCAAGGACGATCGAAGCGCAAGCCGACGGGTGGCCGCTATCGGCCGTTCCGCAAGAAACGGAGGCGAGAGATCGGCCGGGAGCAGCAATACGCGTTCATCGGGGCCCAGCGGCTGAAGCTCTACCGCACGAAAGGGGCGAACCGCAAGGTCCGGATCCTGAGCGCGGAATTCGCCAACGTCCTCGATCGCCGGACGTCCGTGACGAAGAAAGTCAAGATCGTCACCGTGAAGGCGAACCCATCGAACCCGAACTTCGTGACGCGGAACATCATCACCCGGGGCGCGACGATCCAGACGGAACTCGGACTCGCGCGGGTCACATCCAAGCCCGGTCAGCATGGCGTGATCAACGCCGTTCTGCTCGAGACCGCGCCGAGTTAGGCCGCAATCCTCATTCGGCGGACCGGGTAATGCCGACGTCCTTGATCACGGCGTAGGGGACGAAGTTGGGGATGCTCACTTCGCCCCACCACATCATCTGCTCCGGTTCGTCGCCCAAGGCGACGATGTTCTTCAGGAGATGGATCAGATTGTCCGTCAGGCGGAGGTCCTTCCACGCCTCGACGACCTCGCCCTTCCGGATATGGAAGATCCCGTCCCTCGGGATCGTCGAGAGGTCGCCCGTGACGTACGACTGATAGCGGGTGTACCAGGTGTTCGTGAGCCACAGGCCGTCCTTGACTTCCGAGAAAATCTCGTCCCGGGACCGGTCTCCCGGCTTCACGAAGATCGCGTGAGGGTCCGGCGAGATGAGCCCCGCGTTCCCCGTCGTCTTCGTCCGGAACTTCTTCGCCGTCGAGGTGTTGTGCAAGTAGGTCTTCAGGACTCCCTTGCTCACGAGGACGTTCCTTCGGGTCGGGACGCCTTCCGCGTCGAAGCGCTTCCGGGTGATCGAGTCCGCGGATCCGTCGTCGTACAGAGTCAGGTGCGGGGACGCCACTCGCTTCCCGATCTTCTTTCCGAACGGGGAGAGGCCCGCCAGCACCGTCCAGGCCCCGAGGCGTCCGCCCGTCTGATCCATCAGGGACCCGAAGATGAGCGGGTCGAACACGACCGTGTACCGGCCGGCCTTTCCGGGCTTGGGAGACCGCGCGAGGGCGGCGATGCGGCCCGCCTTCCGACCGGCCTTCTCGGGATGGAACTGGGAGAGCTTCGTCGCACAGGCGATTCCGTGGCCGCTCGACTCGAGCGAGACGAGCGCTCGGATGGACAAGTAGAGGCTCGCCCGATGGTCGTGGGCCTCCACGCCGTTCGACGTGGCGAGGAAGTGCTCGTCCTCGTACTTCCAAAAGGACCCCGCGCATTCCTTCGCGCCCTGGTCCGTCGCGCCGCCGATCGCCGCCTCGACGTACCTGCCCCCCTCGTCCAAGGAGAGGACCTTCGGGTCCGGCCGCACGCGCGCGTATCGGAACGGGCCCTTCGCGATTCCGGCGTAATCGGGATTTTGCTGAGAGCTCTTCGCGATCTTCACGAGGCGCTCGACCGCCGCGTCCAGCTGAGAAAGGTCTTTGATGTCGCTCGCGAGCACCCGCTTATCGTAGACGAAGAAGACGGACGCCGTCGACTCGCGCCACCGGTTGCTGATGACGGCTTCGTTCTGCGCGAAGCGGATCTGGTAGGAGCGGTTCGTGATGACGTCCGCGATCGCATCCTGACAGCCGAGGCTGATCGCCTTCTCGACGATCCGGGAGGACACATCTTCCATCGGATCACCTCAGGTACACGTTCCGAAGTCGGATCGTGGGCCCGCCGAGGCTGGCATCGAGCGCCTGGCCCGGATCGGACTTGCCGCAGAAGCCCGCCTCGAAGTCGAGGTCCTTTCCCACCGCGTCGACCGCGGACCAGAAGGCGGGCGTCGTGAGCTCGATGATCGTGTTCCGAACCGGGTGCTTGACTTCTCCGTTCTCGACAAGGTACGCCTCCCGGCCCGCATACTTCGCGTTGTACCGCTTGTCGTCGATGTTCCACTCCATGAAGCTCTTCATGTAGACGCCGAACTTCACGTCCTCCAGGAGCTCTTCGACCGTGTGGTCTTTCGGCTCCACGAAGGTGTTCGCCATCCGCACGATCGCCTCGACGTTATAGTTCACCGCCCGAGCCGCGCCGTTGCTGCGGGTGTGCATCGCCGCCGCGGTCTCGCGGTTTTGCAAAAACTCCGTGACGCGGCCCTCCTTGTAGAGGTAGCGGCGGCGCGCCTTCACCCCTTCGTCGTCCGTGCGGTAGTATGCGATCGCGTGCTCGACGGTCGGATCGTCGACGACGTTCACGACGGCGGACCCGACCCGCATGCCGATGCCGTCCGGTGGAATGAACGACTTGCCCGCTTGGCTCGCCTCCCGGCCGAGGACGCGGTCCGCTTCGGTCGGGTGGCCGCACGACTCGTGGGAGGCGATGCCCGCCACTTGCGGTCCGGCGACCAGATCCATCTTGCCCTCCGGGGACTTCTTGCCCTCGACCAAGGAGCGTTGCATCGAACGGGCTTCATCGATCACCCGCTTTCGGAGGTCCCAGGCGGCGATTCCTTCCCAGCCTCCGGACCACCCATAGTTCCGGTACGTCTGTTCGACCTGCCCGTCTTGCGCGACCGTGAGGAAATAGAAGACCCGAAGTCGAGGGCTGTACGACCGGATCCGCGAGCCTTCCGAGTTCGCGAA
>DASWGO010000267.1:0-2798 GCA_036393695.1 Thermoplasmata archaeon | reverse complement strand
TTGGGAACGAGGGCGCACTTCCCGGTCGACGAGGCCCAGCGCATCTTCTTGGTGGGCATGGGAGGCTCGGCGATCGCAGGCGATGTATTCGCGGCGTGGGTCGCCGACCGCTCGAAGGTTCCGATTCAGGTCGTGCGTGATTACCGCCTTCCGTCATACGCGCGCTCGGAGGATCTCCTCGTGGCGGTGTCGTATTCCGGAAACACGGAAGAGACACTGGCCGCGACGGCTCAGGGAATCAAGCTCGGGTGCCGTGCGATCGCGATCACGTCCGGCGGGACGCTGGCGGAGCTCGCGCGGAAGAATGACTTCTCGATGTTTCAGGTCCCAACGGGATTGCCGCCCCGCGGCGCGTTCGGCCATCTCTTCGGAATCCTCGCCGCGATCAGCGGGGACTGGACGGTCACGGAGGGCGGAGACGAACTCGCCGGGGCCGTGGCGCACCTGAAGGAGCTCCGCACGAAGCTCCGTCCGGAGAGCGGCATGCGTTCCAACCGAGCGAAAGTGCTCGCCGTCCGCATCAAGCCCGCCGTGCCCATCATCTACGCGGCGCCTCCATTCTCGGCGATCGCGAGACGTTGGCAGACGCAACTGAACGAGAACTCCAAGGTCCTCGCCTTCTCCTCGGCCTTCCCCGAAGCAGACCACAACGAGCTCGTCGGATGGATCGAGGATCCGCGCAATCGAACCCACCGGCCCATCCTCCTCCGGGACCGCGACGAGGCCCCGGACCTGCGCCGGCAACTCGATATCACGGTTTCCATGATGAAGCAGAAGACGAAGGTCGAGCAGATCCAGGACGAGGGCCCCACGCTGTTGAGCCGGCTCCTCGGGACGCTGTATCTCGGCGACTACGTGAGCCTGTACCTCGCGGCGCTGCGACGGGTCGACCCGCTGGTCCTGAAGCCGATCCAGGCCTTGAAGGCGAAGCTCGCCGAATCCCACCGAACAAGCTGAACGCGGAGCGGAAAGACTTCAGGGCGAGCTGGACTAGCTCGAAGGAGTCATCGACCAGACGAAGAATGCGATTCCAATGGCGAGGAGAATCGCAAAGATCGTCCCCACAACCAAGAGGAAGGGATTCCCTGTTCCTATCCACCGTATGAACGTGACCAGGACGAACGCGGTCACGACGCTGAGGCCGAACAGGTTCGCCAGGACCCAACGACCCAAGGAGTACACCCTCGTCAACCCGAACCGGCTTTCCACCTCCACGTAGGCGAAGTCCGTCCCGCGCACGGTGTAGGTCCACCAGAGAAATCGAAGCCGTTTCATCGGAGACGCTCGGTCGACGCGCGACACTCCTCACACCGCATCAACATTGTGAGGGAGCGCCACCGAACCGGCCGGGCAATTCCCAGCGGGAATCGATCGGTTTCGCCGACCAAAGAGCCGGACGCCGGGGGGGAGATTTGAACTCCCGAGGTCTTTCGACCACGGCGTGGCTGGCGACGGCCTGCCGCCGATTCCAGCGCCGCGCCCTACCGGGCTAGGCGACCCCGGCTTGTGACCGTCCCGCAAAAAAGGAACGAGTACCGCGACCATCGACTGCGTCGTAATAAAGATTCCTCGGTTGTTCACGCAGGCGATCCGCGAAACGACCGAGCAAGCTCGACGCGCTCCCGCCCGGGTGGATGGCTGTAAAACAGCCACTTCTCCCAGGGACCCGGGTCCGCCACGCTGAGGTTCTGATCGTGAAGTTTCACCATCGCGCTGGCGAAGTTCGGAGCGTCATGCGTGAGCTGCAGCGAGAATCGATCCGCCCGCGCCTCCCGCCCGCGGGACCAAGACAACTCAAGCGGCTGCAGGGGCAGGGAGATGAGACCGAGCAGTGCGGCCAAGAGAGGAAGGCCGGCCATATCGGCAATCGAAGGGATCCCGAACGCGGGGTACAGGATTGAGTACAGCGAGCCGGCGACCGCCAGCGTCACGAGGGACGTCACGGACCCCAGCACGAAGCCGCGAAGCGGATCGAGGAACTTCTGATGGGCGAGCTCGTGCGCGAGGACGGTCTCCACCTCCTCCGGCCGGAACTCGCGAAGGAGCGTGTCTGTGACCACGACGCGCCGCGTCCGCCCGAGGCCCATGACCGCGGCATTCAAACGCCGTGTTTTCTCGGAGGCGCGGAGCTCGAACACGCCCACGATCGGGACCTTCGCTTGGGCGGCGAGCGATTCGAAACGGGCCCGGAGGTTCGGATCTCCCAGGGGCCGAAAACGATAGAACAGAGGCACGAGCACGATCGGCGCGAGGAACGCGAGGACGACCGAGACGGCGAGGCTCAGCATCCACGTGGCGAGCCACCACCACGTTGGCCAGACGGCGAGCAGCCAGAGCAAGACGTAGCCCGCGGCGACCGTCACGCCGAGTCCGAGTCCGAATGACTTCGCAAGATCTTTCAGCCAACCGGCGAAGTGTTGAGAGGATAGCCCAAACGCTCGTTCCCATCGATGTCCGCCGACGTAGCGAAACGGGAGATCGACCGAGGTCACGAGCCCGAACAGGGCGGCCAGAAACGTGACCGTGGCCGCCCACGTGGGCACGTGCAAAGAGAGCACCCAATCGCGCAACGCGCCCGCCCCTCCGAACACGAGGGCCAGCGTGAGGGCCGCCGCGACAACCGAGCGGATCGCCGACAATCGGATGCGCAGGGACCGTAGGCGACGTGCGGTCGCCTGACGTTCGACGTCGAAGCCCCAGGCGTCGACCGACACGCGCTCACTTCCAGAGTCGCGGGTACGTCCCCGGGGTCATGAGCACTCGGGCCGTGTCCGCGGCGGCACCGGACTTCACGATGA
>DASWGO010000266.1:0-6444 GCA_036393695.1 Thermoplasmata archaeon | reverse complement strand
ATACCACGGGCCCATGCACATTATCGAGGCGAGAAACAGACACGCCTCGGGAACGTGACTTCTGTGAGAGAAGAACTGGCGCCCCATGTCCATGACATCAACCGGGCGCTCGGAAACAAAGTGAGCGAGCAAGAGATCGAGCGAGAGCTGTCGAGCTATCTGAACGTCTACCGGGTGTCCTTGGATACCGCGAAACGGTCGATCGTGAAGAAGCACGGCGGGAACCCCGCGACCCTAGCGGTCGGCGTGAGCAAGACGATTCGGGAACTGGTCCCCGGGGAGCAGAGCGTGAACCTCCTCGCCCGCGTCGTGGCGGTGTACGAGAAGGAGGTGACCCCGCAGGGGCAAGAGACGAAGACCATCCTGTCCGGCATCCTGGGCGATCCGACCGCGACCGTGCCCTTCACGGCGTGGGAGCCGCTTCCGATGCCTCTGGCCAAAGGCGATGTGCTCCGAGTCCAGAACGCGTACACGAAGGAGTACCGCGGCCAGGTCCAGGTGAACTTCGGCGTGCGCACGGCGGTCGGGAAAGAAGCCCCCGATGCGCTCCCCGAGTTCAAGTCCGGACCGGGCCAGCCGTACGTCGGCAAGCCGACCCCGGTCCGCGTCGTGGACTTGCGGGAGGGAGCCTCGAACGTCGCGGTCACGGCCCGAATCCTCTCTGTCGAGCGGAGGGAGGTCGAGGTCGACGGCAACCCGAAAGCGGTCTTCTCCGGCGTCCTCGCCGATGAGACCGGCAAGACCCAGTTCAGCGCTTGGAAGGACTTTGACCTCAAGGCCGAAGAAGCCCTCCGGATCGAGGGCGCCTACGTCAAGTCGTGGCGGGGCATCCCGCAGATCAGTTTTGACGAGCGCGCGACGATCACGCGTCTCAAGTCGGACGTGCTTCCCCCCGCGAACGTGCTGAACGCGAGCCCGCGCATGTGGATCGAGGATCTCGCGGAACGCGGTGGCGCCGCCGACGTCACCGTGCGAGGGATCCTAATCGACCTGCGGGAAGGCTCGGGCCTCGTCTACCGGTGCCCGGAGTGCCGACGGGTCCTGCGGAAAGGTGCGTGCCGGCTCCACGGCGAGGTCAAAGGCGAACCAGACCTGCGGGTGAAGGCGGTCCTGGACGACGGCTCCGGCGCCGTGACGGCGGTCTTCGACCGCGAACTCACCGAGGCGCTCTTGGACAAGACCTTGGACGCATGCATCGCGGCCGCGAAGCAGGCGATGTCGACCGACATCGTGCGGGACGAACTCGCGGACGTCCTCGTGGCCCAACCGATCGAGGTGCGCGGAAACGTCACGTCCGACGACTACGGGCTGATGATGATCGTGGAGTCCGCGAAAATGCTCAAGGTGGACGTCCAGGCCGAAGCACGCGAAATGCTCGAGGGACTGGAGGGATCCGCGTGATGCGCGAGGTCGCCTGGCGGCTCTTCGCGTCTGAGTACAACGATGCGACTCTCGAGATGGACGGGGGCGGGGAGCGCGCGCCATCGTACGTCGTCACGCCCCTGGGCGCCAAGGTGAACCGCGTCTTTGTCGTTGGCGTGATCACGGACGTCGAGAACGTCGGGACGGATATCCAGCCGATGTGGCGCGCCCGCGTCTCCGACCCGACCGGCACGTTCCGCATCTACGCGGGCCAGTACCAGCCCGAAGCGGCGGCGACACTCTCGAAGCTCAAGCCGCCCGTCTTCGGCGCGATCGTCGGCAAGAGCCGCGTCTACTCGCCCGAGGCGGGCAGCGTGTTCACATCGATCCGGCCCGAGCGAATCAAGGCAGTCGACGAGACGGTCCGGGACTACTGGATTCTCGAGGCGTGTCGGTCCCTCCGGAAGCGCCTGGACATCATGGGGGAGGCCCTGAAGATGGACCCCCTCACGAAGGAAGGCCTCGCCAAGATCGGCGTGAAGGAGGCGATCGCGGACGGAATCGTACAGGCCGTGAACCACTACGGGACCGTGGATCTGTCCCGCTACACCGCGATGCTCGCGGAAGGATTGCGCTACCTGTTGCCGGAGTACCGGGAACCCGCGGATCCGGGCGACGCGCCGGTTCCCCCTGCGCCCGCGGCGAAGGAGGAGGCTCCCGGCGAGCCGGACGAGACGGAGTTGAGAGTCCTCGAGATCATTGCGACGCTCGACAAGGATGGCAAAGGCGCGCCGTGGGAAGGCATCCTCGAAGCCGCCACGTCCAAGAGCGTCGCCAAGGACGCCCTGGAAGAATCGATCAATTCCCTCCTCGACAAAGGCCTCATCTACGAGCCGATCCTCGGACGAATGAAAAAGATCTGAGACGATTCCGGGAGTGATCGTCCGAGAACGATCTCGCTTGTTGCGCCGGGTCGCTCCTAGTCGCGCAGATTGCCGCCACGACTCGCGCACGTCTACGTGGGCGGGAGGAACGACCGGCACGACCAACACTTGCGGGCGGACATGCCGACCTTTGCGCCGCACTTCAGGCACCGGCGCATCTTCGGGGCGCGCTCCGTGAGGCGCTCGATCCGCTTGAGGCCGAGTTTTCCCGATGCGGCGCCACCGAGGCCACACGCCGCTCCGAACCCGAGGGTCATGAGGACCTGCAAGCTCGCGGGCCACATCGGCCAGCCGGCCGGCAGGAAGAGAAACTGAAAGAGCCAGACTCCCGCGATTCCTCCGAGGAGCCCGCCGATGAACCCGAGGGAGCCGAGGAAGGTCGTTCGGCCGGAGAACACGCCGACGCCGAACAAGGCGAACGGGAAGTAGAAGTAGGTCAACTCGCGCTGTGGGAGGAAGAGGATCGGGATCCCTGCAAGGAACGAAAGCCCCAGGGTGCCCAAGATGGTGAGGCCGAAGCCTGCCAGTGGATTGCGCACGACCACAATCGTTCCTCCGGTCCGCCTCGCTACGCCCGATGGGCCATTTCAACGTGCCGATATAGCTGTCCGGAACTGATAATCAGAAGGCGGCGTCCCAAGGCCCTGCTGCCGCGTGACGGGATGGGGGCTTGACAAAGACACCTGCGACGAGCAAGAAAACCGCCGATGGCCTCAGCAGGACGAACGATCTGCCTACGGCTCTCGGGATTTCGACCGAAAGTTTCTGTGCCATTCGCGCGCCCGCGCGAGGACGATAAATATCGAGTAATGAATATTAATATTGAAAGCATCTGCAACCGATTCGCGACGCCGCAATCGAGGAAGCATTTGCAGTCAACACCGTTTACAAAAGTGCTTTAACGGCTAGCGCCGGATTCGTGAGCGGATTGGGATGGCTCTACCTCGTGAGAGCATCTACCTGAGCGTGGATGCTTTGCCGGAACCGCTCGAGCGGGTGCGGGTCCGGAAGGTTCCGACCGGGATTGCGGACTTAGACAGCATCGTTGACGGCGGTTTCCCGAGCGGATCCACCATCCTCCTCTGGGGGGACATCGGGGCGGGAATGCAGGAGTACGTGTACACGGCGGGCTCGAAGACCGCTCTGGTGAACGAACGTCCCGAGGCACGGCACTACTACCTCGGAGACCGCTGCGACAACTCCGACCTCCCCACCCAGGTCTGCTACGTGACGTTCTCCCGGTCGAAAGACATCATCTTGCAAGAGCTCGCGACCTCCTTCAACGGGGACTACTACCGCGCCTTCCGGGATCACACGGTGTTCAAGGACTTCTCGAGCGTGTACTTCCGACACAGCGTGGTGCCCGCCTCGTGGACGCACGAGGACGACGTATTCGACCGGCCGTCCACGAACATCCTGGAGGAGCTCGTCACCTTCCTCGACGAGAACGCACATGACTCGATGGTCGTCATCGACTCCGTCACGGACCTCGCGATCTCGGACATCGTCGAGATCAAGGACCTCGTGACGACGATCAAGGGTCTCCAACGGGTCGCGAAGCGATGGAACGGGCTCGTATATCTCATGCTCACGCGGGGAATTCTCGAACGGCGACATGAATCGCTCCTGATGGACAGCACCGACGGCTGCCTCGTGTTCGAGTGGCGAACGTCGGCTCGGTCGAGCACGCGCCAGCGATACATGTACCTCGAGAAGTTCACGGGCGTGCTCCCACACCTGCCGCGGGACAAAATCGCCCGATTCCCCACGATGGTCTCGTCAAATCACGGCCTCGTCGTCGTGTACACGGAACGGATTTCCTGAGGTGGGACAATCGCCGAAACGGAAGCAGCGCCGGCCGCGACGGACGCGGGGGACAGCGGACATCCGGGCGGATTCGTGCTCACGGGCATCGATGGCCTCGATGAGATGCTCGGTCGCGGCGTGCCGACGGGGCACATCATCACGGTCCTCGGTTCCTTCGGGACCGGGAAGACGACGTTCGCGCTGCAGTTCTTGATGCAGGGTTTGATCAACGGGGAGAAGGCCATCTTCATCTCCCTCGAAGAGGACGCCGACTCGGTCATCGCGAACGCCGCGTCGTTCGGGTGGGACTTGCCCACGTACATCAAGGAGAAAAAACTCCACATCGTCAAGCTCGAGCCCGCGGATGCGAAGACGACCGTCACGCGGATCCGCTCCGAGCTCCCGGACTTCATCAAGCGAAGCGGCGCGTCGCGGGTGGCGATTGACTCGATCAGCTTGTTGAACATGCTTTTCGCGGACGACAAAGAGCGCCGGGAGAAACTGTTCGCCCTTTGCAAACAGCTCAAGTCGACGGACGCCACATGCATCTTCACGGCCGAGGTGAAAGACGACAACCCCCGGTCTTCGCGGGATGGTCTCGTCGAGTACGTCTCCGACGGCGTCATCGGGCTTCGGTTCAACGAGCGGGACAACGGCGAGGTCCAGCTGGTCATGCAGGTGATCAAGATGCGGCGCCTCAAACATCCGCGGTCCGTGAAGCCATACAACATCACGGATCAGGGACTCGAAGTCCACGGCGACATGGAAGTCTTCTGAGCCGCGGTCCCCGGAGTTCGTGTGTCATGGGGAGCGCGGGAAAGGACTCAAATACCCCGGTTGTCTCCCAGGATAGGGCACTCGACTGAAGCTCGTCGTTTTCGACCTAGAGAACACCCTGATTCTCAACGAGTTCCTTCCCGAGCTCGCCGCCCTCCTCGGGAAGGAGGCGGAGGTCGCCCAGATCACCCGAGCGGGGATCGACGGGCACATCGACTGGGAAGAAGGGTTCAGATCGCGCGCCCAGCGCCTGCGAGGGCTCACGCAGGCCCAAATCCTCCGGGCGGCCCAACAACTCCGACCGATGCCCGGCGCGAAGGAGTTCGTGTCGTGGCTCCAGGCCCGCGCCACAAAGGTCGTCTTGATCACCGGCGGCCCACGGGAGGTCGCGGAGTCGGCCCTCGCCCTGTTCGATGCAGACACGGCTTTCAGTAACGAATTCCACTACGAGGACGGCGTCTTCACGGGCGCGGTGACGATCCGTGTGAGCCCGCGGCGGAAGGGGGAGATCGTCCGCGACCTCGCGGCGAAATGGGGGATCCGAAAGGACGAGATCCTCGCGGTCGGGGACGGCCTGATGGACGTGCCCTTGCTCACAGAGGCCGGCACACGCCTGGCAATCAACTCCCATGGCAAGCTCCGGGAACACGTGGACTTCGAGACGTCGGATTTCCACGAGGCCCAGCGGTGGCTCGTCCGGCAGGGAAACTTCGACCGAACGAAACCACACGGGAACGATTAAAGCCAGGGACGCTGACGGTGGTCCCCGTGCGAGTCGGAATTCTCCTGTTTGACGGCGTCGAGGAGCTCGACGCGGTCGGGGTGTACGAGGTCCTCGCGAAAGCGAAGCAAATCCATCCGAAACTCGACCTCACGGTCCGCTTTCGTGCCATGAAGGAGCAAATCACGGGCGCATTGGGAATGAAGTTCCTCGCCCACGAGGTCCACCACGAGCTTTCCGACCTCGATCTTGTGATCGTCCCGGGGGGAGCCGGGCGCAAGGAAGTCGTTCAAGACTCCGAGTTTCTGAAGCGGCTCCTCGACTTCGGAACGGAGAAGCCGATTGCCAGTGTGTGCACCGGCGCGCTCATCCTGAGTGCCGCGGGGCTCCTCGCGGGGCGGAAGGCGACCACGCACCAAAGCGCGCGGGACGAACTCGGGGCTGTGGCGGACGTCGTCGAGGCGCGCGTGGTAGAAGACGGCCTGGTGACCACCGCGGGTGGTGTCACCGCGTCGATCGATCTGGGACTCCATCTCCTCGAGAAATACTTCGGCCCCGAGCTCGCGCGCGAGGTCGAGGAGCGAATCGAATACCAGCGCCCCCTGTGACCCCAAGCGGTCGCGCAAGATGAGTTGCGAGGGCGTCCCATCATCACACACCTGATTCTTTGGCAGCACCATCCTCGGAGGCGCCGTCGGAGGGTTCACCCAAACCCCTAAGTGGTGTCGCTCATCTCCTGGCGGCGGGCGGGAGGCGTCATGCGGTTCCTCCGAAAAGGCAAGGTGAAGGAGGTCTACGAGGTCTCCGAGGACGAACTCGAGTTCGTCTTCACGG
>DASWGO010000265.1:0-1593 GCA_036393695.1 Thermoplasmata archaeon | reverse complement strand
TCGAGAATTTTCCGAATTGATGCCCCGTCAATCGACGGCATCCGCGAACCTCCGGACGTTCAGCGGCGAGCTCCCGGAGGAGAACTCTCGAAACGCGATGTCGAGGGGGTCCGCTTCTCGGTCCAGCGCGGTAATCGTCGGCGCGCCCATGGAAATTTGCAACGCGCGCGCCCCGATGATCCGCGCCCTTTCAAAACGAGTGTACGACAAAGAGGAGGTCTCCGCCGCGACCAAAGTGCGGCCCGCTAAAAAGGTTTCTGCCGCGACGACTCATCGGAAGTGATGCCGCACGACGATCAGGTAAATCAAGATCAGAGCGGGGATCACCGCCGTAATCGGCGACGCGAAGCTTCCCACGATCGACAGGACCATCACGATGACCGCGAGCCACCAGGCCCAGCCGCGCAGGTGGAGGAGTCCGACGCCGACCCCGATCCAGATGAGGCCGAACACGAGCACGATCGCGCCGATCACACTCGCGGCCAAGCCGAACCCGAGAGGCAATCCGACCCCGACGAGGATCAGCGGGGCGACGATGAACAGGAGCCCGAGGAGGACTATCAGGACGCCCAGGAGGATCGTGAGGACCGCAAGGAGCGTTACGCCGATCGGCCGGGAGCGAGGCCGGTAGGGGCCGGGCGGGTAGTAACCGGGGGGCGCGGAGGCCACAGGTTGTTCTCCGAACGGTCCGAAGAGGCTACGGGATAACTATTCTTCGACGAGAGTTTCAGAAGGGAGAACACGCGGCGCCGCCGACGTGGCGACGCGGCCTCCGGAGGTCGAAGAGGACGGAGGGCGTTCTGCCGCTCCGTCGTTCGTCGAACGCCGAACCCATTCAGGGCGGAGGCATCGACGGAGGCATCATGGGCGGGGCCATGCCCGGGGCCATCGGTGCCGGGGGCTTCCAGACGATTCCCAGGATCCCGCCGACGAGGCCCAAGATGAGGCCAATGAAGAACCCGCCCGTGGTGATGATGCTGAACAACGAGAAGAGCAGGACGACGACGCCCCACATGACGTGTTGCTGAGGCTTCATCCACAACATGACCGCCCCCACCAGGACGAGAATCGCGAAGATGAGGCCCACCGCTCCGTACAGATAGGCGAGGTTCGGGTCTCCCCCGCCGATGAGCATGAGCGAGCCGATCACGGACGCCAGGGCCATGACGACAATCGCACCTAGAAGGATGAAGATCCCTCCGATCAGAGACAACACAAACGCTGCCGTTGGTTTTTCAGCCATAGGAACTCTCCCTAGATTTGCGAGTTGTATCAAAACACCATTATAAAAGTATTGTGGACACGGGTCGCGGAGAAAGATTGTCGGGACCACACACTTTATCAGGGGTCACCCCTTGCACCCGCGGTGATTCCCCCATGGTGCAAGGTTATTGCGTGAAGTGCCGAGCCAAGCGGGAGATCAAGAACGCGGTCGCGGTCAAGCTAAAGAACGGCAAGCCCGCGATGAAAGGAAAGTGCCCCGTCTGCGGCACGACCATGATGCGAATCGGCGCCGCGAAGTAGGCAAGCACATTTGGTACCCGCCTCACCGGATTCTGAGCGACGAGACTATTAATACGCCCAGACCGTAGG
>DASWGO010000264.1:0-1660 GCA_036393695.1 Thermoplasmata archaeon | reverse complement strand
TCTTCAGAGCCGCCGCGTTCAGTCGGAGCAGGTCCCACGGGTAGAGCGCGTCGACCCACATGCCTTCCGTGAGGAGGGCCGTCACCGAGGCGCGCTTGGCCAGGGCCGAGACGGCGCTCGGCAGGTCGTTCTTTCCTTCCTTCGCGAGGCGCTCGATCTCCTCGAAGATTCGGGAGTCGAGGACGTACGCCCCCGTGTTGATCAGGTTCGAGATGACCTCGGCCGGTTTCTCCGTGATCGCGACCAGCTCTTTGCCGCGGACCGTGACGACCCCGTAGCTCTGGGGCCGCTCGCTTTGCGTGATGAGGACCGCCGGTTTCGGGGCGGCGGCGAGGAGGTCCTCGACGAATCGCGCGTCGACCATGTTGCTGCCATTGAGGACGATGAACGGATCCTCGAGATGTCCGCGGGCTTCCCAGATCGCGTGGGCCGTTCCGAGCTGCTTCGTCTGCGTGACGTAGGTGATGTGGGCTCCGAACGCCTTCCCGTCCTGGAAGTGCGACTGGATGCGCTCCCGACGATATCCGACGACGAAGATGAGGTCCCGCACGCCGTTCTCGGCGAGGGCCTGGACGACGTACTCCAGGAGGGGGCGGTTCCCCACGGGGATCATGACCTTCGGGACCGACGCCGTGAAGGGACCCATTCGGGCGCCCTCTCCCGCGGCGAGGATGACAGCCTTCATGCGCGGTGCACCTGCCGATGATTCCGGCGGACGCCCCATCCCGCACGCAACGGGTATATCCCTTGCGGGCCCAGTTGTCCGGCTGAGAATTCCATGGGTCCGGGGAGAGGAGGGACCGAGGAGCGATTCGACATAACCGATCGTGAGGCGCGGCTTGTATTATAAATGCATCTACAACTTTCGGATAACCATTACAAAAGCGTTAATAGAATGAGACCGTTGAATCGGCGTGGTCCGACGCTGGCTCGTTGAGGAAACGGCGCACGGGGCCGTGGGGCGGGAAGTCGAGATTCTCGATCGGCCGGAGCGTGTGGCCGCCCTGACCTCGCCGCTCGCGTGGCGGATCATGCAGGAACTCGCGAAGGCACCCGACTACCCGAACGCCTTGGCGGAGCGGCTCAAGGTCCACGAACAGAAGGTCTACTACCACGTTCGTCGGCTCGAGGCTGCGGGCTTGTTGGAGGTCCTTCGAGAGGAGGCGAAACGCGGCGCGTCTGCTCGCATCCTGGCCCCGACCGCGGAGGCCTTCGCGATCGTCCTCAAGGGCCGCGGCAACCCGGTCGCCTCCCCGATGCTTCCTCACGCCGGCGTCGTCGCTCGCTTCCTGGAGGAATTCACCCGGGACGGAGTCTTCGACGGCTCGATCGTCGTCGGGTCTCCGTACACGCATGGCCCCTTCAACACGACCGCTCGGGACTCGCCGTACGCGGTCGAACTCGGATTCTTCCTCGGTCGGCTCTTCGCGCCGCGGAAAGGGCTCGTGGTCCGCCTCGACACGGAGGTGAAGGCCCTCGGGGCCGGGAAAGAAGAGATGATCCTCGTCGGCGGGCCCGTCGCCAATATCATCACGATGGAGCTGAACCCGCACCTCGCAGTGAACTTCGACTGGAAGCAGGTGTGGCGGATGGAGTCCTCCCGTACGCGGCGCCCATATGCGGACGAGCAAGTCGGGCTCGTCGCGAAGGTCCGGAATCC
>DASWGO010000263.1:0-8957 GCA_036393695.1 Thermoplasmata archaeon | reverse complement strand
CTGCAAGCGATCCGCCGGTTAAAGAGAGATTCGATGTCGCCAGCGTGGTCGTCGATCCCGCGGAATCCTGGATTAGGAGGAGTCCGCTCCAGCGCACGCCGTTCGCCGCCATCGAGAAGACGATTGTCCCACTGCCCGCTGCGGACTGGAATGTTACGTCGTGGAATTCGTCGCCTGCGAGATTCGCAAAAGTCAACGTTCGCGAAGAGGGGGAATCGAAGATCACGACGCCAGTTCCTGCGACCCAGTTCGTCGAGGTGCTGCTGTTAGACCAGGAGCCTGCGAATGTCCAGGTGCCGCTCCCCATCCGGAAGTAGGCCGACGTACTCGTGATTGACGTGTCGCCGGAGATCGCGACCAGAGATGCCACGCCGGACCCGTCGAGGACTGCGGAACCCGAGAGAGTGAGCGTCCCGGTGGCCGTCAGGCCGGCATTCGAGGAGGCGCCAATCGAAATGATTCCCGCGGCATGGATAATGTCGCCGCTGACCGCGAGGTCGAACGATCCGATCGCAATCGTTCCGGTCCACCCGGTCGTGTTGAGCGAAGCCGCGGCCACATTCAGATTAATCGTGGCGGTTCCGCCTCCGGAGTTCGCGTCAAAGAAGACCGGATTCGAAGAGTTCGGCACGGAGCATCCATTCACCCCGCCCGACGAATCCGCCCAGTGGCCCGTCTGGGACCAGCTACCCGTCCCGCCGATCCAATATCGATTGCCCCCGCAAGGCGATGTAAGGCGGACGTCGACGACTGGGTCCGAGCCGAGCATCGTGAAGATGATCTGACCGGAACCATTCACAAGCCCATTCGTGAAGTCCACGGCGTCCTTCGTCACATTGAATCGTTGCCCGCTCGTGTTCCCTCCGATTGTGAAAGTGATTGTCGAGGTCGCGACTGTGGATGAATGGGTCCAGGTGTAGTCCGAGTCGATTGTCCACGCCGTGAATATGCTGATGGCCGTAAGGCTCGTTCCATCGCTGTTCGTGACAGAGAAGTTCAGGACGGTGATCGGTCCATCGATGATGCTCCCGGTCCCGTTCTCCCCCAATATGTTGAAGGCGATGGTCTGGCCGGTCTTTGTGAGGACCGCGCCGTTGTTCACCGTCAAAGTCGCCCCGGTCACCGACGAGTTGATGGAAACCGTGCCCCCGATTGTGAGATTGTAGAACATCTGGCCTGACGCGAGGCTGATTGTCTGAGAAGTCCCGGTGAAGATCACGGTCGATGTCCCGGAGTTCAGAACCGAGCCTGCGCCGGTGCTGTCCCAAGAACCGCTCACCGTCCATGCGCCGGTCAGGGTGATCGTACCCGAGACCGCTCCGGTCATCGTGACGTTGGTGAACGTGGACGTCGAGGTGCCTGCCGCCAGGGCGCCACCATCCGGGACGAAGAGGTTCGAACCGCCCGTAATGTTGAACCCTCCGGTCGTCAGCGTTCCGCCCACCGTCAAGGAATTGGACACATCGATGGCGGTTGACTGCGTGATGGTGCCCGAGACGGTGAGGTTGTAGAACCCGTTCGAAGCGTTGAGGATGGATACCGTCTGCCCGGCCCCGGTCAAGGTGACCGTCGATGTTCCCTTCGCGAATACCGAGCCCGCCCCGCTTGTGTTCCAGTTGCCGGAGACGGCCCATGAACCGGTCGTCAGCGTCAACGTGCCGCTCGCCCCTCCGGTCATCGTCAATCCGGAGACGGACACCGCGGAGGCGTTCGCAGCGAGGACTCCCGCGTTGCCAATCGCAATGGCGCCTCCGCTGAGTCCGAGATTGCTCGTGGCGAGGGTCGTCGCCCCGCTCCCGCCTTGAACCGTCAGGGTTCCGGACCAAGCCAGGGCGTTCGTCGTCATCATGAACGTGACCGTCGACGCGCCGCTATTGAAGGTCAGATTGTAGAACTCGGCTGCGTTCCCCGGGAGAGCGGCGAACGTCATCGTCTGCGCCGAGGACGCGTTGAAGGCCACGGTCGCGGTTCCGATCGACCAACTCGCCGACGTGGAATTGTTCGTCCACGAGCCACTCACGGTCCAAGACTCGGAACCGAAGACGATGTAGGACGCGGGAGCCGTGATCGATACATTTCCGGTGATGCTGACAACACCGGATGTGGAGGTGAGCGCGCCGCCCGACATCGTGAGTCCGGCATTGACGGTGAGAGCGTTCGTCCCCTTAGCAAGGGTGCCGCCCGAAAGGGTCAGCAGTCCCGTCGTCGTGAGTTGACTCTGGAGAGTCCGGGTGCCGCCACTGACGGCGAGCACGCCGAAGGAGGCGCTCCCCCCGATCCGAAGGTTTCCAGTCCCTGAGAATGTAACCGTCGAACTTGTCGCAGTGAAGGTCGTGGCCGAAGACGTATCCCAGTTCCCCGAGCTCATGGTAATTGTCGCCGAAGCGAACGTGAACGTCGCGGCGCCACTGGAGGTCAGACTATTCGTTCCGAATGCGATGGTCCCTGCGCTCGTGAACGCGAGAGTTCCCGTCCACGTGAGGGATCCAGCGAACGTCGTCGAGACGGCTGGATTGACCGTGAGATTGTTGACGGTCTGCGTGATGTTGGTCGAGCCGCCGGATGCGTTCACGACGACGGTCGAGGCGCCGACCGTGAATACGCCGAGATGTGTGTCCATCGATGTGACGGTGATTGTGGACCCGTTGGCCGTGAGGGCTCCTCCCGCGTTCACAACGAACGTGACCGCGTTGATCGCGAGGTTTGAACCACTCGTATTCAGCGTCGTCGTTCCGGCTCCGCCTGCGATCGTGAGCGTCCCGCCGACGTCCAAGCTGTTCGCGGCCATCGTGAACGTGACCGTCGATGCGCCGGAGTTGAACGTGACGTCCCCGCCAAATTCGAGGGTCGGGTTGCCGAAGGTCATCGTCCGCGAGACCGAGGAGTCGAATGTGATCGGCGCGGCGAAACTCCACACGGCCGACGTCGAGGAATTCGTCCAGGATCCGGACGCGGTCCAAGAACCGCCGGCCGTCGACGTGATGTAGCCAGCGGCGTTGTTGATATTCACGTTCCCGGCGACGGAGACGATCGACGCATTCGCGCGGAGGACCCCGGTCGCACCGTTGACCGTGAGGCCGCCCCCGACCATGAGACCGTAGTTCGCCCCCGTCGTGTCGAGCGTACCACTCACGGTCACGAGCCCCGCAGTCGTGAGGGCCGAGGCGGCGGAGACGGTGCCGCTGATGGTGAGAGCTCCGAACCCGTTCGACGAGTTCAGGATCTTGACGGCCGTGCCCGCTCCGGTCATCGTCACGCTGCTGGCCGTGCCCGTGAATGTCGAGCCTGCGCCGGATGTGTCCCAGTTGCCGGTCACGGTCCACGCGCTGGTGGTAAGCGTCAGCGTACCCGACGCACCGCCGGTCATCGTGACGTTCGATACGCTGACCGCCGATGCATTCGCGGTCAGCACGCCCCCATTGCCGATGGCGAGGGCGCCGCCAGTGAGGCCCAGGTTGCTCGTCACGAGGGTCGTCGCTCCGACCCCACCCTGGACCGACAGGGTCCCCGACCAGATGAGGCGATTCGTCGCCATGCTAAACGTGACGGACGACAGGCCGCTGTTGAACGCGATGTCGTTGAACTCGGCGGCAGCTCCGGGAAGGACCGCGAAGGTCATCGTTTGGGAGGCCGATGAGTTAAACGTGATGGGCGCCGCGAAATTCCAAGATGCGGACGAGGACGTGTTCGTCCAGGATCCGGAGACGGTCCACGAACCGGCGCCGCCGGACGTGATGTAGCCGCCCGCATTGTTCACGGAAACATTCCCGGCCACCGAGACGGTCGATCCATTTGACCGGAGGACTCCCGCGGCACCGTTGACCGTCAGGCCACCGCCGACCGACAGGCCGTAGTTGGTCGCGGTCGTGTCGAAGGTGCCGCTGACCGTCAGGAGGCCGGCGAGGGTGATTGCCGACGCCGCGGAAACCGTGCCGCTGATCGTGAGTGCGCCGAAGCCGTTGGAGGCGTTCAGGATCCTGACGGTCTTCGCGGCTCCGCTGAGCGTCACCGTGCTCGAAGCCGCGGTGAAGACAGAGCCCGCTCCGGACGTGTCCCAGGTTCCGGAGACGGTCCACGACCCGGAGGCCGTGATCGCTCCCGAGGTCCCGCCCGTCATCGTCACGTTGGTCACGCTCACGGCGGACGTGCCCGCGGTCAAGGTGGCCCCGTTGTTCACGGTGAGGTTCCCTCCCGGGCCCGTCAAGGCAAGGTTCGCGGTCGAAAGGGTCGCATTGTTGTTGAGTGTCAGAGTGCCTCCCCAGCGCAGGCCGTTCGTGGCCATGGTGAACGTTGCTGCGGCGGTCGGGCTGAACTGCACGTTGTTGAACTCCGAGACTCCCAAGTTGGCGAAGGTCATTGTGCGAGACGAGCCGGAATTGAAGACGACCGTGCCCGTTCCGGCGGACCACGATCCGCTCGTCGACGAGTTCGTCCACGAACCGGCGAAGTTCCAGGTCGCTCCTCCGAAGCCGAAGTATCCCACGGCGGCGACGCTGATGTTTCCGGTGATCGTCTTCGTCCCCGCCGCCCCCCCGGTGATTCCACCCGCCATGTTCGCGGCCAGGGTGGCCACGGTCAGCGTGAAGGTGCCGCTTGCGAGGACCGAGCCCGCATTCACTGTCAACGTCCCGGACAGGTCCAGGAGGCCGGTCTGGGTGACCGTTCCCGCTGCCGAGATGACGAGGTTGTTGAAGTTGTTGCTCGCGTTCAGAATGGCGATGTTGGCCACACCGCTCATCGTCACCGTGCTGGTCCCCTTCGTGAACACGGAGCCGGCTCCGCTCGTGTCCCAGTTGCCGGTACTGGTGAACGAGCTGGTCGTGAGCGTGATTGTTCCGCTCGTCCCCCCGGTCATCGCTACGCTCGACACCGTGACCGTGGACGCGTTCGCGGTGAGGATGCCGCCGTTGCCGACGCTGAGTGCGCCGCCGGTCAGACCGAGATTGGCCGTTGCGAGCGCCGTCGTCGAAGTACCGTCCGAGATTGTGAGCGTCCCGCCCCAGATCAGGGCCCTCGTCGCCATGGTGAACGTCTGGGCGGACGCCGCCGAGGAGGTGAACGAAAGGTTGTTGAACTCATTGCCTGGAAGATTCGTCCCAGCGAACGTCATCGTCCCGCCGGTCGCACTCGTGAACGTGACCGTGCCCGTCCCGGGAGTCCATGAGGCGGATGTCGACGCGTTCGTCCATGTCCCCGTGACGGTCCAAGTCGACGTACCCATGAGGACGTAGCCGTTTGCGGCGCTGATGTTCACGTTGCCGTTGACCACGATGACGGACCCATTCGATGTCAAGCCCCCGAAGGTCGCAATCGCGAGCGCGCCCGTCGTGATGCCGAGGTTCGCCGCCGACGTCGCCAAGATGGTCGGTCCCGTCGCCCCGCCGGTCGAGTTGCGGATCGTGAGCGTCGCGCCCATCCTCAGCGCGTTGACCGCCATTGTGTACGTGATGCTGGTGGTCACACCGGCATCGAGCGTGAGATTGTTGAACTCGTTCGTCCCGCCGGCCAGTGCGGCGAATGTCAACGTCCCGCTCGCGGCATCGCGGATCGTCACCGTGCTCGTCCCCGCGGCCCACGAGGCGGAGGTGGAGACGTTGGTCCACAGTCCGTTGACCGTCCAGCTCGATGCGCCGAGATTGACGATCGTCCCCGCGGTGAGCACGTCCACATCGCCGGTGACGGTGATGGTCGAACTCCGAGCCTGGAACGTCCCCTGAATGGCGAATGGACCGTTGACGGTGAGAGCCCAGTTGGATGCGGTCGTGTCGAGCGTGCCGGTGAAGCCCGTCATGTCGATGCTCGCGATTGTGGTGGCAGCCGCGAGGGTCGTGGTGCCGGTCGGGGTGGCGTTGAAGATCACGTCGTTCGTGGCAACGAGAGTGCAGCTACACGTGGCCCCGCCGGACGTATTCGACCAGTTCGCACCCGTAGCCCACGTCCCGCCGGCACCGATCCGGTAGCAATTCCCCGATGCAACGCCGCAGTTGGGGGTGGGCAATACGCGGACCGCGGAGATGACCCAGTCGGTAGCGTTGCCGTCCGTCCAGGTGATTGCCGTCCCGGGGAAGGGCATGTCGGCTCCCGCGCCGCAAAAACTGTTGGGCGCGGCGGCGCACTGAGTCGGCGCGATCCCGTAGAGACTCGTCGCGGTGGCTCCCGTGCCGGTAACGGCCGTCGGTGCCGTGGTCCCTCGAATCCCTAGGACCGCGAAAGCCAGTTCGCCGACGGATGCCGGGGAGATCGAGATGCTCGGATTCGCGGTCGTCCCGCTGGCCGTGGTTCCTCCTGCAGTCGGGGTCGCGGACCAGACTCCCCCCAAGAGGACCGTTGCACACACCTGTTTCGCGGTGCCACTCACGAGCGTGGCCGTCATTGTTTGAGTGCCGCCTGGAATCACGCCTTGGTAGAACCAAATCTCCGTGCGCACGATTCCGGTGCCGCTCGTAGCAGTCCCGGGGATCAGGCTCAGGCTCGCCGAGCCGTAGGTGACGCTTGTGTATGCGGTGGGTCCGCGATTGCTGAGCATCACGAGTACCGCGTTGTCCCCTGCCGCGGCCGTTTGAGATGTCGTACAGGTTCCGGCGGCAGGGTCGACGACCGTGACCGTCGTCGAATCCACCGACAATGCATCGGCTTTCGCGTTCATCGTGAAGAGATCAAAGAACCAACCAATTCCCTCCTGGACTGACTCTCGGATTCCGACTCCGACCTCGTGCCAGTCGACCGGGGGGAACCACATTCGGAGGACGTGATCAATGGCAGTGCCCCACGTTTCCGGCGCTTGACTTGGATGAACGAAAACATTGAGATTTGGAGATGCAAAGGATACGGGCACGAGTCGCTCCGTCGGATACGGGGACTGCGCCGGGAGTACGAAGGTGACATTCGTGTAAGGCTGCAGATCATTCCCATGGAAGAGGAGCCGTTGCAAATCGGGCGTCAGTGCACGGCCGGGAATCGTGAGGCGACCGTCCGGCGTTCTAAACTGCGCGAGCGGGTCGGGCACGAAACGGCTTTCGACCACGAGGGCGGTGGTTGCCAGGATCACGAACGCGAGCAGGAACGCGGTTCCCGCCCTCACGAGAACACCACGCCCTGGAGGAAGACCAATTGGCCGCAACGAGCAGCGTTGCCGCTCATCGACGCGACGGAAGGACCGGGAGCTCCGGTTGGGGCGTTTCGTTCAACGTCGAGGAAGGAACCTGACAGTTCTGCGCATGAGACGTTCAAAGTCGTCACGACTCTGGCGAGCGTCTGCGTGGCTTTACAGCGGGTTCCGTTGGGACCTATTTAAGCGCCGTTTGGTGGTTATCTGACCTGATTCCCTTTGAGAAGTAGTCTCGTCACTCGACCGTCACGCGCCCGGAGAGCCGGGCCTCCATCGCCTCCAGCTCCGCCGCGCGCCTTCGGAGCTTCTCCTCGCGGTCGAGGAGTTCCAGAGCCTTCTGCTGGATGATCTTCACGCGCCGCTCGATGTCCTTCTTCGCTTCGTCCGGTTCGGCGCGGACTTCCGGGGCTTGTGGCTTCGCCTGGGCAAGGAGGGTCCGCTGCCGGTCCAAATCCTGCTCGCGGGTTGCGAGATCCTGCTCCCGTCGTCCGAATTCACGGTCCCGTTCGTCGACCCGCGCCTCGCGATCCCGGACTCGCTCCTCGCGATCGAGGAGCTCGATCGCCCTCCGTTGAAGGAACTTGCGTTCCCGGGCGAGCTCGGCCTTCTCGCCCTCCATCGCCTTCCGAACTTCCTCGGAGACTTCGCCCGGAGGGCGATGAGACGCGACGAGGCGCTCTTTCGCCATCGAAGTGAAACGTTGGCTCAGATCGGCCACGCGGCTCTCGATCTCGCGGCGGGTCTTGTCTTCCTCGGCGGCCCGGGCTCCGGCCTCGGCCCGTTCTTTCTCGAGGACGGCGACCGATTCCTTCGCCTCCTTCTCGAGTTTCGCGATCCGCGTCGAAGCCTCTCGGTATCGAGTCTCGAGATCGTCCTTCGCCGCGATGAGTGCCTTCCGCTCCTGCTCGAACGCCTGTCGCGAGTCGGAACTGGCTTTCGACTCCGCCTTCTTCGAATCTTCGTTGGAACTCGCCGCGAGTTGTTCCGCGATTTCGAGGGTCTTCGCGGATCGGGAGGCCCCTTTGGCGACCGCGTCCTGCAGTTGGGTCGAATAGTCCGCGAGGGCCGCGAGCCTCGCCTTCTGGCGGTCGAGTTCCTCCTGGCGCCCGCTCAGGTTCGCCGCGTCCGCTTTGAGCTTGGCCTCCAGTTCCGCGAGGGATTTTTCCTTCGCCTGCAGGCGTGCGTCGCGTTCCGCGAGCCCCCCTTTGTCGAGATCCGGTTTCGGCTCGGCGGCGCGGGCTGGCGCGGGACGGCTCGTGGCGGCCGCGAGATGCGAGTCCGCCGCGGTGAGGAGGAGGGCGGTCCAGTTGACATCCTCCGGTGCGAGTTGTCCGCGAGACAGAAGGACGAACACGAACTTGCCACTCTGAAACGCCGTGAAAACGTATTCGCCCACGAACAGAGAGTCGCGGTCCCCGATTCCTTCGTCCGGAAGGACCTTCAAGAAGTCGTTGTAGTCGATCGGGCAATCCGAATCGAGAATGTACTCGCCCGCCATTTCCCCGCGCTCGTCGAGAACGTAAATTTTCTTGAGCTGGGCCCGAGCGACCTTCTTCAGCGGAGCGGCCATGAGGATTCCGGAGACGACCGGGCCGAGGCCTCGCACTACGAGACCGGAGAGCAGAGCTTCGATCGCCCCTTGCATACGCTGGCCGCCTTTGGTCGCGAGGGCATCTCCTCGCGGTCGTGTACGGAGGAATCGAGCGGCCCGCGCCTTATTTAAGAAACGGGCCTTGGTTATCGGTCGTGAGAAGGGCCGCCGTCGGGTCGGAAGAACCGCGACGCCTGCCGGGGCTCCCTCCGTTCCGTGTCGGCTCAGACCAAGGAGCGGGCCCGTTCCAAGTTGTCG